>NZ_JABXKO010000065.1:0-35941 GCF_017114965.1 Nostoc sp. JL31 | reverse complement strand
CCCAGCCATACACAGATACACCCCTCTCATACGAGAAGTAGATTACCATATTTCGGTATTAGTGGGATAGGTTCAATGAAAAAAGTCATGAATTTGACCATGACTTTTGGTGCAAATAAATGATTCGTTTTAGTCTATGATATTTTTTTATTGATTTATTTTCATCCGATTCAGGAGCCAGGATTCAAAATTCAGTGATGAAAGCCCTCAAGGTGAAAGCGACGGCTGGGCTGATTTATTCTTGGCAAGTGCCTAACCTCTCACAGGTGCTTTGCGGGCAACATGAACAGCAGAAAGAAACTCAAGTTGTACGCTATCTCCAAATTTTTCTAGCTTCTCTCGCAATCCTACGCATAGTAACTCTTTGGCTTGTGGCTCTACTCTGTGCAAGGTAATCAAAAGCTTGAGGTAGTCATCAATGCTATAGGTGACTTCACACGCGGTTTGCTCGACAACCAACTCTTGAAAACAATTGGAGTCTAAAATCTCTTGTTCAAAACCCCTCAAAACCTCCGCTTGAACTTCTGCACCGTCATATCGGGCAAATGAGGGAGCATAAGCTTGATACACTTCCTCTAGAACTTGGTAAATTTCGTATTTCGGTTCTGGGGTCAGATTCCATAGCAAAATAAGAAAACCGTTATCGCACATTGCCGATGCTACCTTGGTATATCTAATCTCTGGCGGTATCCAGTGAAAGGAATTGGCTCCTAAAACCGCATTGAACTGTTTTGCTTCTAGTTCCCACTCCTCAAATGAAGTATTGCAAATTGTAACTTTTGGATATCGATCACAGTTGTGTTGTGCCAAATGATAAAAATCCTGGTTTGGCTCAATACACGTCATTGAAAAACCAAATTGAGCAAAAGCCACCGTCGCATTTCCTGGACCACAACCAACCTCAAGAATCGACGCATCTGAGTCAAGTTGGGCTAAAGCGACAGACCGATCAATTAATTCCTTCGGATAGTGTGGTCTTGCGTTGTAATAAACATCAGCAACAGGAGAATACCAAGTCCTTCGCTGTTCCAAATCCATAGAAGCTCTGGCATTTATATCTTGTCTAAAGTTTTGCATAAACTGAGGCGTGTCAGCGATGAAGTCAAATTTCATTTTAGAACCAGCAAGGGATCTGTCAAAATTTTTATTAAGGTTATTTTGAGTATTTTAACTGATTGACAAAAGGCACTTTATTTTAACCTTTATTAGCAACATCAAGAGAAATAGATTTCGACCAAGACATATTTACCTTCCACCCAATCCCGGAAAAAACTTACTCCAAACACTTTGCTCCTTTGACGCTAATTCTTCTGAGCCTAAAACATTCTGTAGCCCTTGCTAATTACTCTGAATCTCCCGCATATTAAGAGAATGAATCGTCTGGGCTAACTCTGGATTATCTTCTAACAATTCAGCCTCAAAGCTTAACTCCTGCTGCAACAGTTGGGCATTTCGCCGTAAGAACATCTGCTGATTGTGTCGTTGTCTGATAAGGGATTCAGTCAGGTGTAATTGTTCTTCAAAACTCAAATTGTCGTATTCGTTATACATTTTCTGTTTGATTTCTTGGAAATGCGGTCTTCTTCCTAATTCTGCTGCCCATTTTCTAATTTCTTCATACCAGTCAGTCTGCTGCTGCGAGGATTGCTGATTATTTTTAGAACTATGAACAGTGTCACTATTCGGTTTGGAATCTTGTTTTTGTTCCAGACCTTTGATATCAAATTCCGGGATTAGAGCAACAAAGGGATTAGACCGAGTGGGAATCACCAGGGCATATCGAACTCCGGCTTTATCTAACAGTTCGCAAGCCTGTCGCAAGACTTCCAATATCTCCTTTTTAACGTTTACGAAATCCTGGGGATGGTCAAGGATATAACTCGATGTCTGCCCCATTGCAATAAAGCAAACATTTTTCAAGGACGGGCGACTAAATCCAGTTTCCCCAGAAAGTGGGGACTGGCCCATGAATAGACCATGACCTTTTAACCCAGCAGTGAATTTGATGATATAGTTCCAAAAACCTTGCAAATCTTTGGCTGTATCAGCATCAACCATTCCCGGAAGTCCCTTGCCGCCACCATAAACACTATCAACTTCATCCTGGGCAAATAATAATTCCGGGACACCGTGACATTCACCACCAACTTTTGCAACTCTTGCTTTCTGCTTGTCAATTTGGTCTGTAGCAAAGGTAATCCAGTTTTTCAATTCTTTCATGCCGTCAAACTTACGGCTGAACTTGCACAACCATCTGGTGACATCATCCTTTGGATCGCTGCCAATCACAATTGCTGATGTTTGAGATTTTGCAGCAATTTTGTTGATAATCACTCCTGCTAAAGTTGATTTGCCAGACTGTGTACCACCAGAAATGTAAAAGTGGTGATTACTGCGAAGAGTCATATCTTGATTAGATGCAGCATTACACAGTTCATCAATCCAAGCACCATCAATTCTGATGTAACCAGGATAATTTGCTGCTAGGGCTTGCAGAATTTTCATCGCACCCGGATTAATCACCGACTGCACCGATTCTTCATCAATGTCAGCAATATCAGGATTAGGAATCCCAGTCGGTGAAGGTGATTGTTGTGCTGGTGGTTCTGGGAGTGTAACCAACCCTTGCAACTGATATTCAGCTATCCACCGGGGGCGCTCACTAACGGGCAGGCGATTCACATAATCAGCAACTCGGCGTTTAGCTGCGATCGCAGTTGTGACATAATCATAAACAGCTTCACCTTGTAAATTAGCTTTAAGTGATTTCAGGTCAGCTTGTTCTAAAGAGTGATAAACTTTTTGCTTGCTTTCACTGATTTGGGCAGATACTCCAAATAAGCCAGCACTCACTGTTCCAGCACCAAGTAGCATCCCGGTTGTGATTCGGTCAGTGTTTAAGAAAAAAGGAGCAGACAGACACATAACTGCACTCGCTCCTAAAGAACATAAGATAGTCCGTTCTGCATGAATCACCCCACTGGCAGTTAGACGTTGTAATTCAAATGGCATTACCTCACCCCCAAAGCGACACCAGCTGCAACTAAGGTCAAAAAGACAAACAGAAATATTACTCCAGGCATTAACCCAATGGTGAAAGTCTTGCGGTTGAAGCCAAAACCTTTGACGACTAAGCCAGCGAAGTTAAACAACCCCACCGCCAAGCCACAAATACAAATCATGCTGATGATCCACACTAAGAATTGACTGACTGGGCTGGCAACTGATAGAAAACCCATTAACATTGACAGCCCGACTCCAGAGACGGCATATCCAACGAAAGATAGTTTTATCTGCATAATCTTAATAAAGGAAAAATGTAACTGATTTAGGTTCGTTACCCTCAAATGAGGTTGTCCAATTTAGAGTTTTTCCTTCTGTGTTCATCTGCTCTTTGATTTCCAAAATATTCTTTGGCATTTCCTCTAAAGTGACAGATTCTTCTGGTTTGAGGTCTTTGATATTTTGTTCTTGTTGATTTTTCATATTCTTCTCCTTTAGAACCTAAAGCTATCACCCACTTCATCAAATGCTTTTTCGTATCCTCCAAGTTGACGCTGCTGTTCCTGTGAACCGAAAGCATGACGAATTACCGCCTCCCCATGTAACGCCCTGGTTCGCTGCAAATCTTCCTCAACCTTCATGGCTTCTTGGGAATATGCCAATTGGTTTTTATACATTTCTGTCAGAGATTGCAACTGTTTGAGCTTGTGCCGGGAGAACTTTGTATGTAACCACTTCTGTGCTTTTAAAGTACCAGCTACTTCTGCTTCATCCAGAACCTGCTGTGCTGTAGTGTAAGCTGGCAATGTGTAGCGTTCGCAGATTGATGAAGGGAGATTTCCTTCAATTTGGGTAGCATCCCCAACTCTTAAATCCGTTGATACTACTCCATTACCTTTACCGCCAAATAAACCAGGAAGCCATTTCCCTAACATTCCTTTCTCCTCTCTAACTACTAATTAAAGAATTCAGAAGCCAGAAGTCAGGAGCCAGAATAAAGAATTGTAGTACTGAATGAACAGGCTATAAAATATTGAATTTTCACTTTTCAAATCTACCTATTCAGTTCTCCTGAATTCTGACTCCTGACTCCTGACTCCTGTGTATAAGTCTGCTGAACTTGTTGTACCTGTTAGCCGATATATCGGGTTATGCCATATATGCCCATGAATGAAAACATTAAAACGGTTATTGCTGCGATCGCTGTTTGAGCCATCATTCCCCGTTGCATCAATTCCTCAATCTGTCTATTGGACTGCGATCGCACTCTCGACTCATCAATAATTTGCTGGACTACCAGGAATTCTTCTGTTGTCAGGTTTTCTAGTGTCAGCCCTGACAGATTCAATTCCCCGTCCTTCTTCAGGTGAATATTTAATGCTTTGCGATGGGTTTGGTCTTGTTGCTCCATATATTGCCACGCCCAAAACGAGGGTTAATAGCAGCAGATTCAGTACTGCTGCTAATTCAATCAATTTATTCGGCTGCATTTGTTGGGCTAATACCGAAAATACCCGCAACGAGTTCGTCACCGATTGCACGAAAGGAATCTACGTCAGCTTCTTCCTCCATCGCCTTTTCAACAAACTTACTCACCACGTCCTTGGGGGCATTGCGAATCTTCGATAACAACTGGTCAGCTTTATCAGTTGTGTAAGCATCAATCCCGACGTTAAGGACATCCTCCAAGGATTGAATTTCTTGATTTGAAACCTGGGATGCATGAGCGATCGCTCCTTGCAATGGAGGAACAAATTTACGGCGGGGTGAGTTTTTACCTAACTTGCCTCCCGTATTTTTGGACTTGCCATTAGCAGTGGTCAGAGCAGTTGATTTCTTGGCTTGTGCAACTTGAATTGCCACTTCTTGGGCTTCGGCATCATTCAGATTATCAACATCCATGCCAATAGCTGATGCGGCGGACAAAATATCGCCCTCATCGAACTCAATCCCTTGCAAAGTGAGTATTTGTTTAATTTTCTCTATATTGTTTTGTTTCTTATATGGTACTACACCACTAATATAGCCTATATTGGCTTCATATCACATAAGAACCCAAAAATGTTTATTTGTAGGGTTCTTGTCCCATAACCAATCTCATTTGATAATCTGGGTGATTAAATATGGATGCAACAATGCCTAGAACAAAAGCGCAGGGAATGACCAGAATTGAACTTTACGTGCCAACAGCACTATTTGAAGAAGCAGAAGAACTGGCCGAGTTTGAGGGTTGGAAATTATCAGAACTACACCGTGTATTTTGGGAAAACGGTTTTGGCGTTTATGTTGAACGCAGTAATAAGAGAATGATTAACAAACGCTTGAGAGAGAAAATTTCCCCTGACGTTGCCAATCAGGGAGAAGAAGAGTAATTTTCGCGCCCAGGTTAAACCTGGGCATTGTTGAAGTGAAGGAAGCAACAAAATAAAAATATGCAAAATATTGAAGAAGCATACAGTCTTGCTTGCGTGAAAACAGCTTGTGAACATATTTTAGGTAAGAATATTTGTCAAAGAACTTGGCGTAACTGCCTAAGAATATGTGGTGTTCAGCCTTACAAGAGAGAAGTCAAGGTCAAAGAGTGCTGCTATTTATTAGGACTGATATATCTGAAACGTCAAAACCCTTTCAAAAAGTATTCTTTATCTGACGTTTCATTGTTACTGATGAAGGATAAAGCACGATTTACCAATTTTGGCATTGATTTAGAAAATCTGGAATTTCCACTTTTAGGGCGAGAATTACCGGACTATATCTATGAGCAAATAGGCTACAAAGTTAGTTTGCAAACCCTCTACCGTTGGGCATCTAAACGCCGTATTCCTTTCTCTAAGTTACGCATCATTAACCAAAAAGAATTGAATCGATGGCTAGAATTAGCAATCAAGTATAGTGAACGCGTAGTAACTACTTAGCTTTTTTAATACATTCACTCTTCGACCATCATTAGATTTTTTAATGAACTAGTGTGCCATTAGATTGACTTGCTGCATGTCAATCTATGTCAATCTAATGGATTTTGCTCTAGATACTGGCGCACTCCCGCGCTCATAGCTACGAGGTTTGGTTGTATACTTTTCCCTAAAAAATCTTCGACTACATGAGCAATTGTACTTGTGAGAAAGAATGGTATTCCCTTGATTTGTTTCGCGTCAATCACTAGTTCACCACGGCTTTCAATTACTGTACTATTACCATCTTGCAAAAAGCGATTTTTGCCAAAACACTTAACTGCTTCTGTAAAAGCGTGAGTTTCAATACGCCATTCAACTGTCAAATCTGCCTGATTCCAGGTATTATATTCTGTCCAAGAAAGCATATCTTCACTGAGCAGAACTCTTGCTGCTACTGGAATTTCACTACCACCGTGCCATTCATTAACAGTATAAATATTACTGCCTACTTCCCTACGTGATAAAAGTGTGATCTGACGCACGTTTGGCATATAGGGAACTAGCTCAACTAGTTTGTCCCGATAGGTAGGATAAACCAGGGAGCGTGGAAAAGGAATTTTGGTATCAGCAGAGATGAGCATTAATTCATACCATATTTAAATAGAGACACAACGGCGAATTACCAAGAGTTTAGCGATGGCGTAACCGCCCACCGGAGGCGATCGCAACTGAGGTGTTTTCTTTGGTTGCTCTGCCTGAATTTTAGTTAATACGTCATCTATATTTTACTGTCGCATCGGATCACAAAGCGGCACAAAAAAGCAGCAAGGTCTGCCGTGACATCTAAAAGCCTTACTGTGTATAGATGTCACAGAAAGTGGCAAGATTGGGTAAAACTCTAGAACCCTTGCTATTAAAGGAATGTCACAAAAAGCGGCATAGTTAAATTATGAACATGGTGTCATTTGAAAGCACTCAAAGCCATACAGGATGGGTGTCACAAAGGAAGCGGCAGAGTTGAAGAAAAAAATAGGGATGAAAAAAAGCCCCGAAAACAGGGCTTTTTTATGAAGTGGGATCGAGAGTCATTGTTTTCTGGAGCTAGATAGACGATTACGCTGCTGATTGATGGTATTGATACAATTAGTTTATGGGTAATTTTGGTGCAATGCTTCCTTTGGTAAAACTAATTCGCGGTCAAGATAACACGATTGTGGAAGCAGATTTAGTGGAGCTATGGCAAAAGCACGTCGATGATTATGCCAACAAGTGGAAAGAACAATTAAAACTGCACGAGCAATCAGATAAATTTTGGGACTGGGAGTTTAAACTGGAGTTTGTCATTAATAGACAAGCAAACCGCGAAGGCTATGCGATTGAATACGAAGATGAAACTCAAGGATTAATGCTGATTGAAACCCAAATGCACGGTTCTCGTCTACAAGAGGGAAAACGCTTGGTATATATTGATGGCATAGCTACCGCACCTTGGAATCGGTTATATATCCAACGTCCGCCAAAATTAAAAGGTGTTGGAACTGCATTTTTGGCGTTTGCCAGAACTCGCAGTTTAGAGCTAGGTTATGAGGGCAGAGTAGGGTTACATTCACTACCGGGAGTAGAAGAATTTTATGATAACCAAGGCATGATTGATATCGGAGAGGATGAAGATTACGATGAACTAGTTTATTTTGAGTATGGAGTTTTTCGTTCTCCTGTATGAGGTAGTAAAGCTAAATGAGTCAATTATTTGATGAAGAATCTTTAAGAAAAAGTGTTGAAGCTGAGGATAAAGTTGGTGGCAACATTGGGGCTGGATTAGATTGGAGTTCAGCATTTGGCTCCTTAATGGGTAATCTAGAACTTTTGGGACGTTTCACAACGTTGCGTATTTCTCTAAATAGAGAAGTGCGGTTGCTGGTGAATAATTGGAATTTAGGCACAGCTACGAAAATTGCTGTAAAAACTGCAAGAGAAAGAATACTTGAAAAGTTTAGATTGCCCACACCAGAGGTAAGAGAACACATACTTGCTACTCTGGAAAATGATGAACTTTATGGTGAAGAATTCATTTCTAATCGAGAGATACTGCGCGAACTGCTTGGGTTGTTGTTAAGACAAGAAGATTGGGAAACCATTGCAGCAGTTGCAGCAGATTCGTTAAAGAAAGAAATTATACATCAAGCGGCTAGTGAAAAAATTTCCGCATAGTCAAGCTCATCGCAATAATCCTATTTGAATTATTTTTTTGTTTTGCCAACAAGTGTGTGCTGTTCATCCTAGCCTTTCTTCTAGGTTCTCAACGTTTAAACTTTGTGAGAGGATTAACCCAGTATTTAAACTCAGCTTAAACATCTTGTTCTGAAATGTGATCTAAATTCATCACTACACAGGAGTGCTTAATCATGGCGCAGGACGAACTAAAGAAGAAAGTAGCTTTGATTACTGGCGCAAATAAAGGTCTGGGACTGGAAATGAGTCGTCAACTTGGACAGCATGGATTGACAATTCTGATAGGGGCCCGAAACTTAGATGCAGCTAAAACAGCAGCGAGTAACTTAGAGAACGAAGGAATAATAGCTCACCCAATTGCCCTGGATGTTACTGATAGTACTCAAATTGAATCTGCTGTTCAACAAATTAGTAACTCTTTTGGGAAACTTGATGTCTTGATCAATAACGCGGGTGTGTTTTTAGATGGTGATTGGTTAACCAGTAATGCTAGTTCTATTTCTGTAGACATTATTCGACAGACATTTAGCACCAACTTTTTTGGCTTAGTGGAATTAACTCAACGAGCATTGCCGTTAATATTGAATAGCCCTAGCGGTCGAATTGTGAATATGTCGAGTATTGAAGGCTCGTTAACACTTCATGCTGACCCCAATTCATTCATCTATGATTCCAAACCATTTGCTTACAATGCTTCTAAGGCAGCAGTGAACTCATTCACGATTCATTTGGCTCATGAGTTACGCAATACTCCGGTGAAGATTAATAGCGCTCATCCGGCTTGGGTAAAAACGGAATTAGGTGGTGAAGGTGCAATGATGGACATCGCATTAGGTGCGAAAACTGGTGTTGAATTAGCGATATTGCCAAATGATGGCCCCAGTGGTGGGTTTTTCCATCTTGGTGAACCAGTAGCTTGGTAACTTATCTTACAGCTTCAAGCCGTGGCATAAGTTATTAGTCATGACGCTAATTTCTCACGATTTTCGTACAATTGATACTATTGACTATTGACCAAGACGGTAAATGGCGATTTATCCCATACATTGAAGGAATGGGATAAATCGCCGTCTTTTGTAAAAAGTTAAGCATTACTCTTCTAACTTCTAACTCTGACTTTTCCATATCTCTTCGTGGAAAGTCAAAAGTCGGCTCTAACTCCGATCAAATCATTTATTATTAGAGGTGCTTCTTAGTACGTGAATACTGATTTAAGCATTAGATATTGCCCCCATTTGGTGTTTGAGAATTTGTATTTTACGCTGATATGCTTCAATCTCAGCTTCAAGTTCAGCACGTAATTCAAGTGATGTAAGTAGATGAATTTTCTCCTCTTCAAGATGTGACACTTCTGATAAATCGTTTTTATCTAGGACAGCATAACGCCAAGATTCGTTACATAAGCCAGTCAGTAGATTATTGGGTGGGTAATACTGAACCCCTACAATCATCCCCTGCTTGGTTCTTTGCCCTAACGAGTATTTTGGTGATGTCCAATGATTGGGAATAGTGACAACTTTTGAAGTTTCCATACGATTACTCCTATCCTTGTTTTGACTGTGTTTGTACTACTCGCTGCTGTCTTTTCTCTACCAAAACCTGACCAATAGATCCCCCAGTACCCAGCCCAAATATTCCTGTCGCAATCATGTACATTGCATTCTTGCCAAAAAATTGCACTCCTAAATATCCCACAGATATAGCCGCTAATATGCCAGCGAGACTTACAGCAATTACTTGTGCTTGATTCCGTTCCATAATTAGAATGCCTTTCCTTGATAGAGGTTATGATTTGAATGATTTTGCTATTACGTAATCGCGCCACCTCTCAACAAATAGAACAAATGCTTACTGAACACAAGTTCTACATCAAAACAGTAGTCGATATCGAACGTCTTGTGTTGGTTGGTGGTGGCGATCTGCACGCTGATTGCGAAAAAGAGCTATTGAAAGACGGTAGTAGACAACAAGATATTTGGGCTGCCAGTTTTATGCCTTTGACTGGGAAAATAATTTTTGAATCAATGGTTAATCTTCGTCCCCGGCAAAATAGATCAATGGAGATTTTAGACCCTAATATTAGAGAAAGGGTTGCTCAACTTCTTATCGAGTTCTTAGGAAACTTATGATCCAAATGACACCAGAGCAGAAAAATTTTACACAAGATGATGTGACTACTCGGTTGCATCACTTGGCAAATCATCTATCGCAAATTCAGTCTATGTGGGTTGGAGACTCATCAAGGGATTTGATGCTGCCTTTGGTAAAAGAAAGTAGGTACTTTATTGAGTGGACTGTACCCGACATGGTAAAAGCAGAGGACATTGACCGAGCCTGTGAGTTAGTTGATTTAGTTCGTTTGCTGACTAATTGGCTGTTTGATTGGGAGAACATTTGGTCGGATGCCGAACAAAAGCAATCTGCTTCTCTTGAAACTTCATATTGGTTACGTCGGGTTTTGGAAATATCACGTACAGAACCGGAATCACTCAGTGCCTGATCTCTATGAAGTCTGACGTTGTTTGACTAGCACCGATCGCAAGTACTGCCGACAAGCTGCTTCTCCCCGATAAATCAGAATACGAAGCGCTTGTACTTCCTGTATCGGAGAAATACAAATTTCGGCGATGGCTGGAATCAAATTCTGTTGCGATACCACATAGTCTTTATGGTACTGCTCTAATTCCTGAATCTTAGAGTTTAACTCCTGTATCTGTCGCAATGCTTTTGTTAAAGAAGATTCTTTGTTTTTAGAGCGATTATCCAGAGTGAATGTCATGTTGTTGCTCCTATGTAAAACATGATTAGATTTATGGTTTTCACAATCGACGCATTGATCACCAAGCAGCCGTGGGGATGAACATCTGTTATCGTTGTTTTTTGGTGGTTCGTGCTTAGATAACAAAGCCCCGAAGTCATGAATCGTTACTGTTGGTTTTGGTTCAGGTTCGGGTTTTGGTTTCGACTCGATTACGAGTTCAGGACTACCCAAACCAACTGCATTTTTAATTTCCTGCTCCATGTTTAGATTCTCCTTATTGATTAACTTGCTCCACCTCATCAATTGCGTCAACTATTTCTCCCAAAATACTGAAAGCATCGTTTAGCACAACATCATTTGAGGTAGAAAAGTGTTCTGACGATTGAATTTTACGATAATCTTGACTACTCCCCACAAGCCGCAACGTATATTGACATCCTTGTAAGATGGCTCGGATTTCTTGTGTAGTTAATTTAATTTCCATCGTTGTTCCTACTAAAATTTATCTCGTTGAATGCTGAAACTCGCTCCAATCAAAGCACTGCCCAAGAAGCCTGAAAAACTAACTAACATCATCCCCAAGCAAGTCTTTTTCTGATGCTGCCAATGTTGAGAACTTGTAGCAATCTCCATTCCCCAGCACCCTATCGCCCCTACTCCCGCAAATCCGGTAAAAAGTAGGGATACAATTGCAGTTGTTTCTATGATGCGGTCGAGAAGAATTCTGGGGTTAAATCTTTTTCGAGTCCGACGAAGAACTAACTTACTTTTATTATTTGAAGGCAAATATGATTGATGAGTTACTTTCTGTGTTTTCATTTTGCATCCTCCAATTCAATAAAATACCCTGCACCAGTATTGCTAATCTTTACCTGTCTTTGATTGACCAAGGTTTGAATAACTGACAAACTGAAGTTAATATGACACAATCGAGCGCTACCCCCGCAATGACCAAGATACTGTAGGCATAGTGAGGACTGGTCAGTAGGGGTGGGGTAAGTTGATTTTCTTGGCATAATCTTGACTATGACTCTATGATTTTGAGATGATGTGAATTGAAAAAAATTCCCTGTCCAAGTGGCATATCTGAGAAATGAATACTTTTAGCGATCGCACACTGATGATTGAATGCAATCGCGCTTTCAGTTTTAATCTTTGGCCTTATGCTGTTGAATCAAAGCCAGCACAATGTTTGGAGTTAAAGGACTCCAACGTGGTTGGCTAAAACGTTGACCATCCCAATTAAATTGCACTAAAGAAAAATCTTCTAGTTCTTCGTTTTTACTTATTTTATTGCGAGGATAATGCTCGACAAATAGAAAATTATCCCCCAAATAGCGACGAGCCGATAACACAGTATTCTGGTATTTTCGCCAAATCAATGTAGCTAGACCTCCGCAGAATTAGTAATGCTTGTCCCCGTGTCTTGTTCATCTAAATCCGAACATAAGACAATGCTCGGCATGGAATATGCTTGATAAATTCGCAGATAACATTTACTATCCCAGTACTTTGGATTACTTTGCTGTAGTTCATGTCCCGCTCCTTTCCAAACGAAAATAGTGTCAAGCACTAAGCTAGGTGAATCAAGATTAATATTTGTAGTTTGAGTAGTCATAGTCTTCCTGATCTGACATCGCAATAAGTTGTACACTCACGTCGTAGCTGATTATCAAGAGAAAGCCAATTGATAATTACTTCAGCCCTGGCTCTTTTGATGTAAAGTTCTTGCAGAACTCTATCTCGAAGAGTTTCTAATCTCGCTGCTTCTAGGTAATTCTTCTGCAAAAGCAAAAGCTTGTGTTGATCATGAAGTGGATCTACTTCTGTTGTTACCTCAGAATCAAATTGCTCCATAACAAACGCGCGAAGATAATCATATTCGTTCAAGAATTTTTCTCCCTCTTATATTGGATAAATTTTACTAATAATTCGAGTTTTCTCCGATACCATATTGCCATTTTAGAAAACTGACAGGAGTACAGATTTCCTGCCAATCGTAAGCTCCCATTGGTGCATTCCAATCTTGTCGGTATTCCTCTTCAAAATACCCCAGTTCCCAATGCCAATCGTCATATTCTGGCTGTGATTCCCATCCAAAACAGAGAGCAACATTTACTTTAATCAGATATAAAAACTTAATCATCCATCCGCCACTATAATCAGAAATAAAATCGTAAAAATCTTCTAGAAAGTGTTCATTTGTTAATGCAATTAAATCCATTCTTGACTAAAGATTCATCTGCTTATTTCCTCTACTTTGTAATTCATTGTGTACAGTTTTACGATAGGGGCTATATTTAAAGTCCCCATTTTTTACCTTAATCAGTAACAGTCCGGGTTGTTGACAACAATACCCGTGTTTGTTGTAGCTGCTTGTACTCATCCCAATTCCTCGGATTATGAGGTGATGAGATTGATTCTTCAAATTCCCAGTTTTGAGAATTGGTGTCGAAAAACTCAATGGCTGCATCAAAACCACACTGCAAAAATCTGCTGTATGATTCTTCCGAACAAAGAATTGATTCAACAATTGCAGTCAAGAGTTTGAGGTTGGTTTCAGTAGCAGCACCTTCTTTGTGGAGCCATTCAATTGTTTCTATTAGCTGTTGTTTAGCAGAAGCCGCAGTAGATTCTGGTAATGCTGCGATGGGAATAAAGCCTGTCAATTGTTTCATAAGTCCTCCATGTCACCGAGATCAGCCGCTACTTTGCGCTGAGATTTGGCTTTACTAATTTGGAATTCGTTAGCTTTAATCACAGGCATTGCAGCCTCTTTGACTGCTGCTTTTGCCTGATGATAAAGGAATTGAACTACACCGTCGGCATCTTCTTCCTCCTCGACTTGTGCCCAAAGCGAACAACCTAATTCGATTGATTCATAATTGCCCAAGTTAAACTTTCTCGAATAACTAATGGAGACAGTACCGATTTTCATTGGTTGATTTTGCTGCTAGTTTATGTAGTGGCGACTCAAAGGTGAATCGCCGTTGTAATGTCTAATTACTTCCGTTTCCCTTGCGGTATTGCTGCCTGATTCTGTCCTTGCAGAGATGCCCGTGCCTCAGTCTCCGAAACCGGGGGTAATGCTGGTGCAGTGACAGCATTCGATGCCCAACGCTCGTAGGTATCATTTGTCACCCAGTGCAGTGTTGCCCCAGATTCCGCACCAGAGCGAATCATTTCGGCGGCTTCGAGCGCATCCTTCTCAAAATCAGATTGGGGATTACGATAGCTCCACTGAATAAACCAGTACGTTCCAAGCGTTCCTTCCACTTTTTGAAATTCAGCGCAGAAAATGTAGTTTTTCAGTACCGAAGCGATCGCACCGAAGCAGAACTCTTTGGGATCTCCGGGCATCCCTTCCTCGCACCACTGCTGGAAAGCGCGATGGGCAAAGTGGTTGTACAATCCAGCAAAATTGTCTTTACTGCGGCGGTGGATCAGGAAAGAAAGCAACATTGAAGCTGGCCCTTTAAACTGGTCTTTGAGTCCGCCAGCTACCGGAATTACCCAGAGTTCAGTAAATGGCTCGTTGGTGAAGTTCTCGTTGATAGTCAAGGCACGGTCAGGGCGGGAGATTGCAATTGCAAAGTCAGCCTTGTTACCTTTGAGATATCCTCCGGCTTGTGCTTCTAGAATCGTCAACTTTGGAGGACAATCGAGAAGAAATTGCCCGTACTCTTTAGCGCAATTCGCTTGTAGTTTCGGTTGGCTGGGTGGAATGAGAAAGACGCTGTTGTTGATTTTGATGGTTTCCATAATTTCGTTGTTGTTGCTAAAAATTGCGTTGATACTGGATAGTGTTCGACTTAGCTATTTATGACAATGCCAGGAATTGTTTTTAACTCGTATTTCAGAACTTCGATTTGATATAGTCGCTTTTTAATCTCTGCTTCTAGAAGTGTTTTCAATTCCTGGGATTTGAGCAATTCAATCTCGTTCTCTAAGTGATTTTCCTTTTCAATAGAATTCATGTCAGGCATGACTAAATAACGCCAGCCTTCATCGTATTCGTGAGCTAGAAGACTGTTGCTTAGGTAATACTTGATGCCGATGATAATTCCCTGTTCTGTGTTCTGTGTGTTGCCCTAAATTGAAGCGGGGGTATTTCCAACCGTGTGGAATTGATATTGTTGGTTGCATTATTCTGCCTCCTGATTAAACTTGACTTCAACGATTTCTTCGACACAACCCATAACCTCGCCCAAGTAATGCAATGTATCGCCCACGTGAGTTGCTGCTTCTGGGTCAATCTTTTTATCCGCAATTAACAAGAGCCAGTTTTCATCTTGAGCGATCGCCTGAATCTTTACGTAGCACGAGTTAAATTCTTGTAGGATTCCTATCGGTTCCATTGGTTTATTCGATGAATTGTGGTGTTCTATTTGGATAAAATTTAAGTTTGCTCCTTGCCACACAGGTGGGTTTGCCCTACCCACCCGTTTCCTTACACTGCAACCAAATGTTTCGCTTTGCTAGCTCGTCGTGCGGTGGATGCCCAACCTTGCATACGCTCAACTGCCGCAGCGTCCTGAATCGCAAGCGGGGTAATGGTTTGACGACAGGTTTCGAGGTCAGCAAGTGTTACCTGCTGCGGTCGCCCTTCATCGAATGCCAGCAGAGCAGCTTCCGAAGCGAGGGTTTCCAGTTCTGCTCCTGAAAACTTTGCGGTCGAAGCTGCGATCGCCTCCAAATACTCCGATTCCAGGTGAATACCAAAGCGTTGTAGATGAATCCCTAGAATCTGTAACCGTTCTGGCTCAGTGGGCAAATCGACGAAAAAATTTTCATCGAAGCGGCCTTTCCTCTTTAGCTCACTTGGCAGTGCAGAGGGGTCATTGCAAGTTGCCACGACAAACACACCACACTGTGATTCGGACATGAATGTAAGGATATTGCCCAGAATCCTCTGTGAGACTCCACTCGTGTCACTAGTACCGGACAAGGCTTTCTCGATTTCGTCAATCCACAGGACGCAGGGTGCGATCGCCTCGGCAGTCTTTAAAGCCCGTCTGACATTGCCCTCTGATTCACCAACTAAAGAACCAAGAAGAGACGCAATATCTAGCTGGAGTAGCGGTAGATTAAGGATATTAGCAATGTTTTTAGCCAATAATGTTTTACCTGTACCGGGTGGGCCAGCCAGCAACACACCTTTTGGTTGAGGTAGGTGTAGCTCACGCGCCTCTTGTGTGAACAGCCGCCGCCGCCGATTGAGCCACTCACGCAACAAATCCAGTCCTCCAAAGGAGATGCTAGCAGGCTTGCCCAATTCAATACCCATTTGAGACAACAGCCGAGTTTTATACTCGACTGCTTGGGGTATGAAATGACTATCAATTAAAATCCCATCTGATGTTAGATTGTGTTTGACAGTTAACCGCAGGAAGTCGCTAATCTCCTCCAGGGTTAATCCCAGAGCAGCACGAGAAAGAGATTCAATTTCACTTTTATTAAGGGAAATAGTGAAAGTCAATTCCTGTTCAATAGCTGACTGTTGTAGGTCATGCAAATAAGAATTGATATGTTCAAGTATTTGCTCAACTCCTGGTAGAGGAATTTCACAATAAGGGATTAAGCGTACAAGTGACTCGTGTAATTGAATGTTTTGACCCAGCAGCACAATGCGTTTATCAGTCGGTTTGAGACGATGGTAGAGATTTTTTACCTTGCTAACAACCTCCCAAGATAACGAAGGCGAATTCTTCCCAATAAACGAGTGAATATCACCTAAGATAAAGATTCCATCAGCACTAAAGTTAGCAATGTAGTCAAATACAAATAGTAGTGGATCAGCCTGTGGAGGTTTTTTGTACTCTGCAACTGGCTTAAACACCAATCCCCCATCTGCTGCGATTAAACATTGTTCTAAGGTTGATACCCCCAGATTCCAGAAGAATACTGGACTTGATAGCTTGCTAGATACCTCTGTAGCCAGCCACTGAATAATCGTCGCTTCATCAGGAGACAAGACATCAACCGCAGCAATGGGGATTTGTGAATCGAGTGTGGAGAGCAGATTTGAGAGTTTCATTGTTTTTGATAAGGTAGTGGAGCTAGTTCATCGTGAGTATTAACAAGTCTCACGATTACTTCATAAACTTCGGCATCGCCGTCAAAAACTTCTGCTGTACCGTTGTTCTCTTGGTAGGCAATCGCTGTTACTATTGCATTCAAAAGTACGCACAAACCCTCTGTACTAGCTTTGATGATCACGGGTTGTCTTGGTTTTTGCTGGGCGTAAACGTGAACAAATGGGTATTCTTTAGGTAATTCGTTCATGATTGTTTTTGAGGGGGGAACTTGTTGATTCCCCCGTGTTGATTACTGACGCAGGCGTGTTTGACTACTGTTCGTAGTGCGAAGCTGTGGTGCTGATTCTTCTTTGAAAATGCGATCGCCCTCCACAACCCCAAGTGCCTCTTCAAACGGTTGTGTAGCCGATAAACAACTCAGCCCCTCGAATCCCTCAGCCTCCACTCGGACTTCACCTGTAGCATTGTCAAAATGAATCAGTATTGAACGTTCCATATTCATCTCCTCACGTACTGTTGAACTTCTTGATGTCCGGCAAAAGTTAGGCGTAGGGTTTGCACACTTCCGCTAGTTGATTCAGCGATCGCACATTCACCGAATTGCTCTTGTAACTCGGCAGCTTTAGCTCTCACCAAACGTTTACCGTAAGCCAACATCAACTTGTTACTAAAGAAGTCTTGTCCCAACTTCGGAACTGTTTCATAACTGTCGTGTATTACGTCGTACACGCCGCTTGACTGATTCCACTTGAATCCGATGTCTGCACGGGCTTTTATGGTGCGACCAGAAACTATAATTTCAGCACTTTGTCCTTGAGAGCCACCGTAGTATCCTTTTAGTGATTGTGCTGCTTCATGTACTTGCGGATTCAGTTTCAAATCTTGTAAAGCTTGTACCAGACATTCACGGTTAGCAAGCTTGGTTTTAACTGTTGAGAAATGTGACATGAGAATTTTGTTCCTATAGTAGTAGTAGTGCGGTATTCTTTTGAGGTGTATATGTATTTCTTGTTTAAGATGCTAGTCTTGAGCGAATGCACACTCGCCCAAGACTGGTTTCTTTACCGGAACTTAAACGACATCACGGTAGCTTTCGATAAGCCCACGTCGTCAGTCGCAAGTGATTGTAGATTGCGCTGTTCGTCTAACAACTTGATCCGAATTTCTTCCATCTTTTGCTGTAATTGACTGCGCCTATCACTGGCAAGATTCTTAGCTTCAATCGCTGGGTCGGTGACAATCGAATCCAAATGCTCCATCATCTGCTGTAAACTGCTGCCAGCTTCCGGTGAGGCATTTGCCAGTAACACCCGCACTTTCATCAGGTGTTTTTCCATCTTTTTTTTGAACTGCACCGGCTTACGTCCCGGCTCCCAATCGCTCAACTCTTCAAGCAACTGCGCGGCTAGTTGTTCACCGCCAGCTTGAGCAGATTCCCTCAATTTCTGCTCCAGGTTACTATCGTATTGCTGGATAAATTGGGTAATCTGGTCTAAACACTCGGCTTGCTGCTGATTGAGTTGTTCAGAGAGGGCAGGAATAATCACCGGACGACCAATAACAACTTGCAAATAATCTTCGAGATCGGTCAGAGTCGGAAATGCTCTTAACAAGTTAGCTTTGACTGATTCTTGCTTATCCTGTGCTAATTCCCAAGTGTTAAGCGAGAGGAACTGATCAATTCGCTCTTGATAATCTTCGAGTCCCGCTTCGTAATCAGCTTTTAATTGATTGCGTAAACCAGGGGCGATATTATCCCTAATATTAATTAACTGGTTCCAAACGAGTGGAGCTAAATCAATCGGACAAATCCAATCACCAGTATCAGCAGACATCCACTCTTGAACCGAAGCAATTTCTTGCCTTAATTGGGCAGCAGCTTCATCCAACTTCTTGAATACCTTAATACCACGCAAACCGACTTCAGAATTTGTGACTTTAACGAGGTCTGATTCTGAAACTTCAGCTTTTAGCACATCTGCCCATTTAGAAGCAGCAGACTTCGTACTTTTCTTTAGCTGAATGCGAAACCGAATACGGGTTTTATTTAACTGTGAGAAATTGTGGCGCTCGACTACTGCATCAGTCAGGAAATTCGCAGCAATAGGGTTGTCGATTACTTGTACCATGATTATTGACCTCAATCATTATTTTTCACTTTCGATTAAGCGAAGCTTTCTTTGTGAGTATTTCTCAACTTGTGAATGTCTGTAGTAGCTCTATAGATTACTTTTGTAGAGCTATTTTGTAACCTAATATGTCTTTTAATGACTGGTGGTTTATGTATGGACATGGCTTAAAATAGCTGAAGTTGCTGTGAATTATCCTGTACCACAGGCTTGTTATAAGTCATGCCTTCGACTTCATAACAGCGAGTCATAAGTTTGTTTCGATTTAGTCGAAAGCTGGCTTTTTTTCTTTGATTTGGCAGAGGTACAAATAGATACTGTGGATGTTGTATACTACCTTTATCACCCAAATATCGGGAAAGTGTACCGTTGATTTGGTAAACTTTCGATGAGCTTAACAGTGTTGTATCGTAAACCTTAATTAAATTTAATTCCATCTTATTAGCAGTGAAGTGTGTCATAATTTATCGTGGAATCGATTTTTCTCTCCGGTCAAACTGATTAAATGTGACTGGAGAGTTTTTCACGCATAATTCGTTACCTTTGCGTTAATTATTGATTGAGAATGACAGAAGATTACAGATAGAAATGCTCGAAAATCAGATTTAATTTTGACTTTGATTCATCTGATAAGGCGTTAAAATCAAACTCTTCAGAGTCCCAAACTTCATCAAGACTTGTAGACTCATCGATAATGTTGGCAATCAAGCTCGATTCATCGTCGTGCTTCCAACCATTTGCTAAAAGCCACGGCAGAATTCCTTTAGATTGCAATAGTTTCTCAATGTCGAATGAGTCAGAAAACTGCTGTAAGTTTTCGAGGCTAGGGAGAACGATTGTTATAGTCATTTGTTGTTGTGAGTACATAGCACAACAAGCTGTAGACAAGGCTTAAGCAACTTCTAATTACAGTTGCCCAAACCCTGTTTACAACGATTTCAAACGCAATCTCATTCGCCGCTTTTGTTACAGCTAAAGCCTGTTTACTGACCTCTCGCCACTCTGTTTGCTCATTGTAGGATGCCATCACTAATTCCGACCCAACCCACACCCGACAGAACAACACGCTTTCATCGCTTGTCCCTGGAGTAGGCTGTAGTGTAATCGGAGAATATAGTTGTTCTGGTCTGAGTGTTGCGATCGCCGCAAGTATGCACTTTGAAAAATGGGTATCGTAGCCTGATTCTAAGATATACGTCCGGTCTGCTTAGATAGTTATCAGTAACTTGCAGGTTTCTTTTTTGCGGCGTTCTGTATTCTCAAATCGCAGTTCTTTTAGATATCCAGTTAAGGCAGTTTGAGGGACATCACTTGGTTCACTATTTAGTGTGTACCACAGTCTTCCGTGCTGACGATTGCAGTAGATTTTACAACTGCCAGCTTCAGAGTGCAATCCTAGTTTTGGCTTATTGATTGCTGCGACTAACTGCTTGAGTAGTTCCTCTTGACGCATTAAGGCAGCAAGTAATTCGGCATTTTATTGAGGGTTCATTTGTTTGTACCAAAAGCATTTTCACTTTCGCATTGGCGCAGCCGTTGATTTCAGATGTATCAAGTGCAGAGCTAATAAAACAGCGCTCTTGTTACTACAAAAGCGCCTCAAAACTTGGTAATTTGTATTAAGTGAACTATTCTTCTGGGCTGTTTCTCTGACGCAATAACCTAAGAACTTCTTCTAAGCCTGCGTTTAAGTTTCTCAGATCAGATTTCATTTCTCTAATATCTGCTTTCACTTGCCGCATATCCGAAGCTAAACCAGTGGCTAGTGTCATTGTTTGAGCAATGGCAGTCTGAGACGTTCCAATGGTTCCTGCTTGAATTTTTAGGTTTGTAACATCTTGTGTCAGTTCATTGAGGCGTAGGTAAATATCGTCAAATCTAACATCGTCTGTCATCTAAACCTCCTTCCTGACATCCTCAACTATAATTTTAGCGGTATCACTGTGTCATCTCGTCATCTATTGAGCGAGGCGTAGCTAAAAACATAAAACAGCAGGTGCGACCGAATCAACGGTCGCGCCCACCATTTCACTTACGCCGCCATTCCCTCTATCCGCGCAAAATCGCAGTCTGTGAACCCACCGCAATCAAGGGACTCGTCTGAGGGTGGCTGATATTGCCGTAGCTGTTCCCATTCGTCAGCCGTCAGTTGGTCAAACGGCTCAAACAGCTTATTCAGCAGTTCCTCACGAGATGGTTGCGTCAGTTCTACCATCGACAATACCCACACCGCATCAAATGCAGAATCACACGGAATTTTATGTTGATGCACTGAAGTTGCCCGAATAACCCACCATCTGCTGTCAGTACAGCTTACTTCGCCAAGCTTTTGATCCTGGTCGTAGATACCATAGTTTAGGATTTCAAACCCGTACTTTTCGCATTCATCAGCAATCTGTACCATAATTTCATTCCCCGTTGTAGCGACTGGGGTTTCTTCTTCTTGTATGGGCAGTGTTCCGCGCTGGTAATGCCATGTGATATAGCTGTGGCATCTTTTAAAAGTGTTCGCGCGGTGGATCTCCTCACCATTGACCATCAATCCAAGGTTGTGTTAGATCATCGTCGTGGGTAATGCTAGCTACGAGCTTTTAACCCTCTTTTGTCACTTTCAGAAAATAATAATCGAAGCAACATTCTGAAACTTTTATGTAGCCCAGCTTTGAGCTTTTATTTTCTAACAGTAACTCAAATTTGTAGCCAAAACCTGGAGATGTAAGCCCTGAAAGGCTTTCAGCGATTGGGTTCTACCAAAGTGACAAAAGAGGGTTAACCTACATAGAATTCGTGATCTTCAAACGAAATCTCTACTGATCTCAATTCTTCAACTGGTTTAACGCAAGAGGTTACAGTTGTTGTTTGTGGCATAATAGTTATCTCCGTAATAGGAATAAAGGCGATCGCAGATTTCTCAGGTCAGGCGATCGCCTTTTGATTTGTGTACTAATTGACGTTGTGGCTTGCCACAACACCTCATTCTAGAATTGGCGAAGCCTCATATTTGCTTGCTCCTAGCCAGTGACTGGAGCTTGCTACAGCAGCATATCTCTTGATCGGGCGGCAGTCGGCAACGAGCTTCAAAACGACTTTCGTGCTGCTGTGGCAACTTTTTATTTGGAACCCACTCAGCCCTTACCTTACTTCACCAGCCTTGACTATTCGCTGCTTCCGCTACCTGGGGGCTTTGTTTTCTGCTCACTTTTTTCAAGGTTCAATTTAGCTGGGAGGCTACTACTTGGTTCCTCTCCTATAATTAATATATTAGTCTATCTTGGTTAACATTGTCAACCATCGTAAACAGAAAATCTGTAGATTTTTACAATTTCTTGAACAGGGATAGATAACACTTCGCAAATACCCTGCGCTATCTCTAAGGAAATAATTGAATATTTACCACTTAATAATTTAAATATGTTTTGGTATGAGCAAGCTACGCCTTTATCTTGTAAGGCTTGCGCTAGCGTTCTTGTGGACATAGCTCCTCTCTTTCCGCCTTTTTCTTCCATTGCTTTTTTTACAATGTCAATTTTTTCGGCGTTCCATTTGATGTATGCCACATCGCTGATGTCCACTGACAAAACCTCTACCTGTTTATTAACCACGGTTGACATTAAAATCCTATGCGTCTACCATAGTTTATGTCAATCAAGGCTTTTGCTATTTGAAACACCCACTCAAAGCCATCGCTTGCCTATGTGCAATGCGAAGATTTCAGCCTGCGCTCTTGAGCAATGCCAGAGCAATCGCATACGCTTGTACACGATTGCTGATCGGGTCAACCTAATCAAATTGGGAAAGCCTACTTAGTATTACAACGTCAACAAGGAGATATTGTCGGAGCTTTGTACTATCCTAATTCTGAGTTTAGTTGCTTTACAGGAAAACAGAATAACAACACAGTTTCTGCTAAATCACTTAGTTACAATAAAGCAAAAACTGAAAAAATGAAAATTAATCTATCCAATTTTCATCAAATCAAACTTATTAGCGCTAACGACCAACGCATCCTCTCAGTCTGCAAGCAAACATAGGACACCAAGCCTAAAACAGATTCCGTCGCTTCCCGAAGAGTGTCAAACAAAAGAGAGTTGTTTGTTCCCTTGTTCACCTCTGTCTGCTAGAAAAGCGCAGAATACACTAAAATTTACTCATTTAGGCGGTAATTTTTCGGTTTTTAACTCAAATACTGCTGTAAAACAGTTTCTTTCGGGCTGCTAGAAAAAATCTTTCTTAGTATTGTAGAAATTGCTAGAATTGGCTACCTGATATTCCTCTTGAAGGGTTGAAAAGTCATGATGGCTCAAAACAATAGCAATGGCAATATCCCTCATACTTTGCGATTTTTCCAGTCTTTCTCCCAAATAAATCTGCCAATAAATTTCCACATCACTTTGAAGAACTGGCTTCTCAATTTCTGTAACAACACCATTCTGCTTTGGATGAATCGAGGAAGCGCTGTACTTCCACTCATTTCTATCCTTGAGAAAGATATCAGGCGAATCACCAATCTGTAATTGGAGATGTAACTCGTTTAGACGTAGCCCCTGATATATGTAAAACATTCTTGATACAAGCGCTTCCGGGGGGCGTGCAGCTACTTCCATTAGGATTGCTTCTTCGCTAAGAGAAGGTAGTAATAAATCAATATTGAGTACACTATTTTTAGGGTAATCGTGTTCTAAACTTTCTAACACATCACTTGAAAACTGCCAGAGTTTCTGAAATTCTGGTTCTTCTTCTCTAACAATAATATTGCCGATTTGATGACCATAAATGAATTCATCATTAGGTCGATACTGCTTGCAAGCAGCGAAATAACAAGGCTGACCGTTTTTTATAACAACACTTGTATTGTATAACTGACCTCTAATGAATTCATTCATCTCAAATTCTGAATCTGAATCTACATTGCTTTCACACCAAGCTTTCAAATCATCAACAGTATAGATTCTTCTACTTTTTTCACTTCCGACTCCGATAACTGGTTTGATCAAAATGTGATTACCTAGTTCTTCTAGAACAAACTTTAAGTATGAAATCGGCTCTTTACGGTATTGTTCTTGAGCAAAAATCAGATACTTAGGCATCCGAATAAGGGAATTTTTGAGGGCAGATTTGAGGTAACTCTTATCAGTAAACTGCTGGATCATCGTTGGGCGATCGCCTGGCAGATTTAGAGCTTCACGCAACTGTGCAGTTAACAGTACTGAATACTCATCGTTGGTGACAATCCGGCAGTTATCATCTAATAGTTTATAGTCAGTCTTAATCTGTTGATAGGTTTGGAACAGATTTTGTAAATTATAAGGTTCCACAATCTGCACAATATCCAAGTATTGATACTGGGAGGGTACAACCTCACTGAGTCCTCGCCTACTACAGAGTAAAACTAGATTTCTATTATCTGAGCAGATATGTCTAAAATCAGTTTTGCTCAGAAACATATCATGTAGCACAAAGACAGTCTGCTTATTGCTATCTATCTTACTACTATGCAAAGCAACTGGATTTGCCTCTTCGCAGAGCATTTGTTGTACTAAGTGGACAATTTCTTGTGAACATCCCCATGACAACGTTACGCCTGACCCTCCATGTCCATAATTATAAAATATGTGTGTGTTTAAAACTCTTTCTACACAAACATTTTCCGATGTTAATGGTCGTAGACCAGTCCTAACAGGCTCCTTCTCATCTAAGGGGAGTTCTTTTAATTCCGGTAGAAACTCTAAACAACCATCATACATCTGTCGAATAATTGGAACCTCAAGAGATAAGTCTGCACCCCATTGGTCTTGCTGTGTTAATCCTCCTAAGACCACCAAATCATCCCCTTTAGGAACTATAAAAATGATATCTTGCTCATTTAAAGAAGATTCTTCATGGGAAATGCAATGAGCATCCTTCACAACTTCCCCTAGATTTTTAACCCTGACAAGTGCGCCCCTCACAGGATACATGGAACTATCCCCTGTAGTTGCTATTGAACCTAGCCCAGCACAATTAACAATTGCCCTTGCATTAAAACGGCTAAGTAGTTCCTGTTCGTTTTGAACTACATTGACAGTGATTTTCTCCTGGATAATCTCACATCCAATATCCTTTACATATTGAAGTAGCCAATTCATGTAAACATCGGTATTTGTCATCGGAGCCATGTGTTTATAAGCATCTTTTATACCTCCTTGAAAATTCAAATCAATCGTTTTTTTTACAATATGTAAACCTCTTTCAAATCCATCAACTTTATCCTTCAACTCATTCATTTTGCTTAGATCCGCAGGTCGATTTTCCAAAACATCCTTAAAATAGAAATACCCATCCCTCAAATAAATCCCTGTTTTTTCTGAACCAAACTCTGTGTGTATTTTCTTGAATTTATTATAGGTAGTCATACACCAGTCTTTAGAGCGCTCCAGCGATCTAGGAGATCCATGACGACCACAGACTGCTGGAGGCCATTCCCATAATGCACCTGCCACAATAGAGGTTAAATCTGGGGCAAAACGATCTGCAACAATCACAACATTAAAACCTGCCTCTCTCAGACATATAGCAGTTGTTAGACCACTGACTCCTGCTCCAATTACTAAAATGTTCGTATCATTTTTCGGTAATGGGTTGTTCATTAAAGGTTATCTCGATTTTTTGTACTACAAAATAAATGCATTCTCTTGCACATTACTAATATTAATTTGGTCGCTTTTGGGCTGACGCAGCGTTAAGGAATTCTTAGCATTTGACATTTGCTGCTACAAAAATTATTTATCAATAGTTTTCGATTAAAAACTAGGTATAAGCAGTATTAATAATTCCGAAAATGAGTGACTATTTTTGAGTACTAGCTCAATGATGGATGAGCTACCTACTGGTTAGCCTTTAAGAGACTCGATAAGACTACGAACTTGTAAATTTATTACTTACAGTATGTCTGGAAAGTAAGACAGTCTCCCAATACACCACTGATCACTCCAATCGCCTATATCAGCACCGCTTTCGCCAATAAAAGAGAACATCAAACATCAATTGGGGAAGCGATTAACTACGAAGAATAGAGCAAAAGAGAGAGGAGTTCGACTTCAACCTTCGACTAGCTTGAATCAACACATTGCACACTGAGTATGTAAAAGTAAAAGGCGAAATATTGTTATTGGCAGCCAAGGTGGAGCGAGGCTGTTAAAACCAGATTAAACTAAGAGTATGAAAATTGGTATTTTCGGGCAGATGACAGTTAATAATGGATTGATTCTTACGCTCTTTATTCTGATTATAACCCTGCTAGCTCTTGGCTATGGTTTTGGTGTAAAAGCTCGACGTTTACCCTTTACGGCAGAAATTGGGTTTAACCAGCAGCAATGGCAATTTCTGAAATGGTGGGTCAAGTTAGCCTCCTTTGCTGGAGTTTTGTTACCGATGTGCTTGTTAGCTCTGGACTATAAACAACCATCTTCATGGGTATTCTGGGGGAGCTATCTGTTGATAGTCGCAGTACAACTCATCTCTGAAAGTGTTTTTAGTCGCTTCCTAGTGCGAAGTCTGGGAGCAATGCGGTTTTGTCAGATTCGGTAAACAAGGTGCGATCGCAAAAATCAAAGCTAAGTAGAAAGTAACTTTATTTACTAAATATATGCTGATAGGCACGAGAATTCATCTTGATGAGATATCTCAAAAAGATTACTAGCAAGTCATTTGACGATTGTTAACAAAAATATCTACAATTAGGCTTTTATACTTAGTGTTAATTCAACCAAATAATAAGTTGAGAGTAAAAATAAAGTATAAAATTTATCAAGCAGTTTCTAGTTTGATAAAGGAATTAAAGATGGAAGCACAAAAATTATCCCAACTTTTAGCTATCCATTGACAACGCAGATGTAACATAACTTCTGCATTTTCTTTCAACCAAAATTTACTATTACCCTTGATTCTTAAATTTACAACTTGGCGGATTAAACAATCAAAAAGCGCCACTGCCAATAGGGAGTTTTTTATTTATTGCTTTATCGTAATTTAAACGCCCTTTACGATAAGCATCTAAAATATAATTCCGCTTAACTACCATAATCTTACACCGCTCTCCAGTAGCTACAGCAATCAACTCATCCATCTGGCTAATTAAGGATTTAGCTTTACCTTTTTTTAAACTCTTTCTAACTTTTACAAACCATTCTTTCAACTGTACTTCTTCATTAAAAGCTGCGTCTGCAAATACTTTTATATTTTCCGTAACATGATAAAAATCGAATAACTGATAAGTTTCGACTGGGCATCCTAATCTTGTCAAAAGTGGGGGAATATGTATCCAGATCCACTCCGCTCCATCCCCGATTAATAATACTTGTTTTGCTTGACTAATTCCCAAGTCAACTAAATCCGCTTCTAAAATTTCCAAAAGCGCTTTATATCCTTCATAAGTGCCATCATTCGTAATAGGAATTTCAGAACTATTTATTTTTTTACCTTGCTCATCAACAACATAAATTGTGAATAACTTTGGCTAAACCCATTTGCCAATAAACCCGTTTCGCTTGGTTTTGGAGTTTTTTCTCCCCTTTTTATTAATTCGGATTCTACTGCGACCACCATCTACGGCAATGACAACTCTTTGACCTTTAAGAATATTACCTTCAGCTAAATTCCCTAATTGGCGATTTAAGATTTTAGATTGACGTAAGTTGATCCCAATTTGACCAAATTTATATGTTAAACGTTCAATTCTTTTTAAACTAAGGTTAATTCCCCAACCCATCAAAGTTGTACAGGCGGCTTCAAATGAGCTAGTGATTGCGCCGTATTGGGCAACTGTTGCCCATACTAATGGGGTTAAGCCGGATGACATTCCCAACCACTTTAATAAGGGACAGAATCCTTGAATCGCTATTTTATTTGTGGACTTGTTTGTTGACTTTTTTCTTACCATATATGGTAACTTTAAAGTAACTAAAACGTTCCCAACTGTTAATATTTGCCGTTTTCTATAACCATGCTTTTGCATCTTACTATCCCACCAGCCTCTTGTTTGAATCATAGCTGTTTGATTGGCTGACTGAGATTGTGAAAGGTTATACAACAAAATAGCAATACATTGACCAGCTAAAATAAGTGCAATTTCTCTAATTTTTCCTTCTCTTTCTTCAAGAAGTTTCCCATTCCATTCAGTAATCTTCGTCAATTCTAAACATTTTGTTACCTCGGAAGAAAAATTTGATAATGATTTGCTCAAATCTAGAATTGCACATATATTTTTTTCCATTAAAGTAGATAATCCCTGTCTCGAAAATATTGCTCAAAGGGAATCCTAGCTTTTTTGGGGTCAAAAAAGAGAGTCTTGCAACTTGTGACTCAAACTCATCCTGACTTTTTAAGTGTTAATGCGACTTTATAAGTATAATTTTATTTGTATTACGGAGAAAATAATTTAGCGATCGCTTGTTTTTTAGCGGATCTGACAAAACCGCATAGCTCCCTTCATCATCTAAATCTATATCGACGTTAGATTCTGAAAGTATTTCCGAGATATCTGTATTTTCTAAGAACAGTTCGTACCACTCTTGAAAAGTTTCGGGACTAAATAGTTTTCTGGCTTCTTCAAATGAAATTTTCTCCCATCCAGCATCTGTAACTATTTCGTTACCAGTAGGAGCAATGAACAGATTTTCCTCTTCTACCATCCAAGGGAAGGGTGTATTGTGATTTTTTCTCTTTCGTTTACCCATTGAACTGTTATAGAGGATCACTCTTATTATCCTGTCTCCTATCCTACCTGACAAATTGAGTGTCTCTAGTCCATGAAAAGCGATGCTAATAGAAACCATTACAAAAATAATTTGATTTTGATAAAATCTAGTTAATATTAATTAGCGGAAGTAGAAATATTGGGTTAGAGTCTTTATGTTTGATTTTCATCGTTTGCGACTGCCATCAAAATATTTGAATATTCTCATTACAGTACTAACTTTTGTTTTATTTTTCTGGTTCACTCCTGTCGTTTCTCAAGCATTAACTAAAGCTCCAGTTATTTTGGATGGACAACAGCTTTTTCAGATCAGCGATTCTGGTCAGTATAGCGCTCAAGAACGGACAAATTTAATCAACTCACAACTAAAAAATGTGATTTCCGCTTCTGAGTCTATTCAAGTTAAAATTGAAAAACGCAACCAGCTACCTACTATTTTATTAAATGACCGCTATCTGTTAACAGTTACACAACAAGATACTTTACCAGGTAGTACACTCGATGAGCAGGCTAACATTTGGGCGCAGCAAATTGAAGGAGCGTTACAGGAAGCTCATTTAGAGCGAACTAAAACCTATCTTCAACAAACAACTTTTATAGCAGCAGCAATTTTACTCATAACTGTAGGATTTAGTTGGCTATTGGGATGGATTAAGCATCAATTTATCCGAGTAGCTTCACTTCGCTTAACTACTAGCAATACCATACCTAATTCGGAAACACTTAAAGTATTAGAATTATTTTTCAAATTAGTGTTGGCGAGTATGCGTATCGGACTTTGGATGAGTGCGATTCTTTATATCACTAATCTCTTTCCTTTCACTCGTCAATGGAGCTACCAAATTTCAAATATCCTGATTACCAGTTTCACCTCACCTATTCTGACGTTGGGAAAAAATCCTTATTCTCTTACTGAACTAATAGTTTTGGTTGGTTTGTTGTTTGCCTTAGTTATCTTTGCTGGAACGTTAACCAATTTTTTACGTTCTCGGATTATATCTTTTACTGTCATCAATCGTGGCGCTCAAGAAGCGATTATAATACTTTTAAAATATGGTCTAATTTTTATTGGCACACTGGTACTGCTACAAATCTGGGGGCTTGACATTAGCTCTTTGACAATTTTAGCAAGTGCTTTAAGCGTTGGAATTGGCTTTGGTTTACAGGATATTGCTAAGAATTTTGGCAGTGGTTTAGTACTAGTATTTGAGCGCCCGATTCAGGTTGGAGATTTTGTGGAAGTTGGGGAATATACAGGTATTGTCGAACGAATCGGTGCCAGAAGTACCGAGATTCGTACCCTTGACCACGTTTCAATTATTGTACCCAACTCTCGCTTCTTGGAAAAAGAAGTAATCAACTGGAGCCATCGCAACCCGATTTCTCGTCTTCATCTCCCCGTTGGCGTTGCCTATAGCTCAGATCCCAAAGCAGTGCAATCTGCTCTGTTAGAGGCTGCTTCTAAGCATCCCAATGTATTGCAGACTCCTTTGCCTCTAGTACTGTTTAAAGAGTTTGGCAACAATACCTTAAATTTTGAGTTATTAGTCTGGACTGCGGAACCTAATAAACAATTTTTGCTCAAAAGTGATTTATACTACATTATTTACGAAGTATTACAGCAACGAGAAATTGAAATTCCTCTTGCTCAGTTAGATTTACATCTGCGTTCTGGTAAGTTGGAATTTACACCAGAAATGCACTTAGCTTTAATACAGATGGTTGAACGATTATCAAATCAGGAGTCATACATAGATTCAACCAATGCAATTAAAAGGGGTACAGAGGGTATAGATGCATGAGCGCTCGTAATCTCGTAATCATGGGGGTCGTCTACCCACAAAAATCATCCACCCGAATATCCCGCCAGACATCAGAAACCTGCCAGCCGGAATTGCCCACCGATTGTACTGGAGGATTATCAAAAAATGGAATATAGTCAGGAGCTCTAGGCTCTGAAATCGCTACTGGTTTCTCCTCAACCTCAACCACAGGGGCTGGAGAATTGACAGTATTAGCTTCAAGAAGTTGCTCTTCTGCTTCTTCGATTAATTTCATCTGTTTCAGGGTAAGCTTGTCAGATTTTTTGATAATTTTCTTTGTATGTATCTCATTAGAAGTATTCATTGGCTGTTTCCTCGAAGGCATTGACTTAAAATTTGTCTGGGTAAAGTTGGGAGAAGATGAGTATTAATAATTTGCACAGAATAAACACTCTACTGCAAAAATCTGGAAAATACGAGTCCCTAATCGTAAGAATTTATCTTTTTCGATATAAATCTCTTTTTCGGGCAGATGCCTTAAAGCGATCGCAGTAAGATCATTGCCTAGAAGTCAAAATTCTTTTGCATTGTTGACACTTAAGCCCACGAATCAGTTACTTGAGGTTGAGCAGGGCGATCAACTTCGAGTATGTCTTCTCTAAAAGCACTTTAAGCTATTTATCTATTGGTGAGAGTTTTGCTTGTAACACAGTTTCTATGGCTGTTTGTATTTGAGGATCTACTCCTTGGGCATATTCTAGAGGAAATGGGATATTAATGTCTGGTATTACACCTTTACCTTCCAGCCTTTGATTGCCGTTAACAAATACATTCGTAACTGCAACATAAAGCAAGCTACCATCTCGCATTAAATAAGGACGACCTGCAAGTACGGCTCCTGCCGTTTGAGTTCCAATTACTGTGCCAATATTACTTTGTTGAAACCCAAATGCCAGAATTTCTTTACTACTACGACTGCCTGAGTTAACTAACATCACTACAGGTTTTTTCCATTGATAATTATAGGTATAACGGCGTTGGTTTCGTGGAATGTTAGTGATGCTGAGATTATGTTTAGCAGTAAAGATGTTGAGATAACTAACATCTCCTCCACCCCATCCATCTCTTAAATCTAAAACTAAACCGTCTGCATTTTTTAAGCGACCATAAATCAGTTCATCTTGAAGTTGTTGCTGGTAGGGGTCTGCTGCATTTGACCATATATGAATATAACCAACTTTCTTGCCATCTTGCTCAATTAGCTTAATACTGGCTGTCTGAGCTTGCAAGAACATCGTGCTAGGATCAAAAGTTTTTGGCACGACAGCAATTTCTTGCTGGCTGCTCGGTTCGGGCGATCGCTGTATCAACATTTTGACGGTTTGGCCTGCTTTTCCAGCAAAAGAGTGTATTGGATGATATGAATAACCATCAACGCTTAAAATTTGATCCCCTACCTTGAAGCCAGCTTTCGCAGCAGGGCTTTCATCAAGAATAGAGCTAATAAATGTTTTGCCATTGATATCTTTGGTAAACAAGCCAATATCAGTGTATTCAACTTTACCTTCAGGGAAGAACTTTTGTAATTGCTTATTTAAGTCAGAATTATGAGGGAAGAAAATCCCTAAAAGCTGATAGTAAGCAGGTTGATCTTGAGTATAAAACCGAGTATGAGAAGATTTGAGTTGAGAGAGCATTCGATTAAGGACAACAGCAATATCTTTATTTGAGTTAGCTTTTATTATCTGAGGTTGATATTGTTTTTTAATGGATTTCCAATCTACTCCATTAAAGTTAGGATCGTAAAAATTATCATTTATTTTTTGCCAAACTTGCTCAAAAACTTGAGTTTCTGATTTTGCAAATATTGGCAGAAGCGGCGAACTAACCCACACTATAAGCAAAATACAAACACTTAAAATAAATACTCTAGCTGAATGTTTTAAGAAAGTAAACTGGAGTCTTCTCATGTTATTGTGTCTCTTAAATCAGCAATGTTATCGACCGTTACACTGACATTCGGCTCTAAATTAGTAAACAGATCGATTGATAGTGTGGGATTACATAAGGTTGCCATACTTAGTTATCTCTTGAAGTACTTATCTTTATTTACACTGTTAAAAAGTAAAATTGGCACTATCATCATGTGTATTATTAAGGCAGATATATTAATAAATATACTTATGTTAATATCCACCAACAGATAGTTAATACCAAGTATGTAAGCTGCTAATATGCATTTAGGTCTCTCTGCTTTGAAACCTTCACCATTTAAAAATTCTTCATTTATTAACAACTGTTTTCGGTGAGCCATTGGACAAGTTGAATCACAACACCATTGGAGTCTGTGATTTAAAAGAACCTTTCAATCCAAGGTTCAGTCTTGGGAGGATTTGTAGGGGCTTATAGCTATGCTCAAAAACTCCTCTGCTGTCAAGGGCAAAGAGTTGTCTTAACTGAACCGTATTGCCCCCACGTCTATAATTGCTCCCTTAGTCGGGGATGGGAGCAATTATCCGGCGTGAAAGCATCAAAGATGTTTTAAGTAAATCGGTAGAGCGATTGAGCAAAGTTTCGTCAGTTTGATGGATGTCTCAAAGCGCTGAATCGGATAAAATTGTTGGTCAAGAAAACGTTTAATTTAAAATTCGTAAAGTATTGATGACACAAATACCAATCGTTCGCCAGATTCTATCGGATCCAGATACCGGATTGTTGTCATATCTTAGTCAACAACTTCAAACACCGAGCTTTTCACATTTTAAAAGCCAATTTGGTTTTTATGTAGATGAGTCTTGTACACAAGTTACCTCAAAGGACGATTCTTTAGAAACACAAACGATACTTTTGTTGACTCTGAAGTTATCAATTCTTGTGGATAGCCAAACTCCCTCGGATGAGGCGGCAGTACACGCTCTTGAGTTTCAAGAATTGCTAGATGCACAAATTATTGGATGGAGCCAAGACAACGAAAACTTGCTTCAACCAATCTCATCCATTAAAAGCACGTTCAGTCAGTTGTCAGATATCCCGTTCCACGGTGGCTATCTTCCAGGTTTTGAAATTAAAAGTCAGTTTACTATAGTTTACAGTCCTGTTACTACACAATTAAGCCAGTCAGAGGAGCCTCAATCTTTTTTACATAATCCAGGGGAACGTACTCCCATCAGTGGGCAGTACGAAGTAATTAATTCTGATGGAAAAGGCACAGGGTTAGAGGTAACATCAACTGCCGGAAATCCGTTTTCTCCAACGAGTGAATCTGACCAATCATATAGATTAGTTGACTCCACAAAGCACAAAAAGTCTAATAAATAGCAATTAGCGTTGCTTTGGCGATCGCACAGAAATATAGAACCTGGCTATTGCAGAGCATGAGTATAGGCTAGATAGCAACTTGAGATAAGCTAATGTTGTCCTTAAGAATGTCTATTTCGGCTGGAGAAAGTATTTTATCCTTCATTTGTTGTAGCTCATGTAGGGCAGCGTTAGCATCGATAGCGCCAAATTTGAAGTACTCAGTTAAACTACCAATGCGATAATTGTAATTATGATAGCGGTGTTTAAAATATAGTTCTACATTACCTGTGTGTGGCCAAGTTCCAAGTATTTGAATAGCAACAGTTTTATAAGGGATGGATAAATCCGTTTCTATTTCTGTCAATCGCTGTTGGATGGATCTGGTGGTAACTCCTATCTTGTGCAAAGTGCCAATGTTAGTTTGAATTTCTAAATAATACAGAGTACAAGATAAAATGCGTTGAAGTTGAGCGCGATAAAGTGTTAAGTCGGTGAGCCGATATGACTTATCTGGTGCATTTTTGTATAAGGCGTGTTTGGCTGCTAGCTCCAGTTTCAATAGCTTTTTGGGCAACAGAGGTTCTTGCACTTCATTGAATAAGGTGAATTCTAGCGCTCCTACAGGAATTTTTCCTAAGTTAGTAAATTCATAAGCCGGAGGGATTAGATACACGTTTTTGTGGAACATAAAGGCTTTGAGAAGCCCAGGAGTAACTAAACCAAGGCTGATAGGATAATTGATTGAGCCGTATTCTTTCCAAAGCAATTTTAACTGTGCTAAATCTTTACGCGATAGGTAAATATTGAAATTATCGTACAGTGGTAAAATTGGGAAATCACGGCTAGCTACAGGCAGACAGGTCGCTGAATAATGTGCAAAGTGATGTTGCTTAACCTTACCTTTCTTAGCAGTTAGCTTCCCGTAACAGTAAGGGCATAAAAGCTCAGTCTTACCACTACCAACATCTTCAACACAGACTAATTGTCCATCTGGAGCTACACTAAATTTGAGCCACATTGTCACGCTTACTCATTAACAGAAAAACCAATCGGGGCTGATACTAGAAAGTTCAAGCAAGCTTTAAATATTTGCAGATATACAAAATTTGGCTCAAACTAGTGCTAGTGTACTATAGGATTTCTAATTTAGGATTTAATTTGCTTGAAAATGGTGTGAAAAGCGAGACTGTTTGTGGTGGAGCTACCCTTGGGACAAGAATCTGTCGATAGAACCAGGAAAATAGTTCACGTTGATATGGATGCCTTTTATGCATCGGTGGAACAGAGGGACAACCCTAGCTACCGAGGCAAACCGTTAGTTGTCGGTGGCAGTCCGAATCAGCGAGGTGTGGTTGCAGCAGCCAGTTATGAAGCTAGAAAATTTGGCATTCACTCTGCAATGCCCTCAGTAACAGCTTTTGCAAAATGCCCTGGACTAATCTTTGTCAGACCGAGATTCGACGTTTACCGAGAGATTTCCGCAGCAATCCACGCTATCTTCAAACGCTACAGTGATTTAGTGGAAGGGGTTGCACTAGATGAAGCATACCTGGATGTGACTGAGAATAAGCAAAACATCACCTATGCTTCTACTATCGCAAGACACATCAAAACTGCGATTTTCCAGGAAACTCAGTTGACGGCAACTGCGGGTGTGTCAATTAACAAGTTCCTAGCAAAAATGGCATCAGGCCAAAATAAGCCGAATGGACTGACGGTGATTTTACCGGAGGATGCGATCGCTTTTGTAGAGCAACTACCGATTGAGAAGTTCCACGGTATTGGAGAGGTGACGGCGGCGAAGATGCACTCACTCAGCATTCATACTGGCGCAGATTTGAAAGTGCGGACTCTTTCTGAGTTAACACACCATTTTGGGAAAGCTGGTCATTATTACTACAAGATTGCCAGAGCAGAAGATGACCGCCCAGTTGAGGCGAATCGAGTTCGTAAGTCCATAGGTGCAGAAACCTCATTTGCACAGGACTTAAGCGATGTAGGTCAGATGTTACAAGAACCTATCCCACTAATACCGAAATATGGTAATCTACTTCTCGTATGAGAGGGGTGTATCTGTGTATGGCTGGG
>NZ_JABXKO010000103.1:0-143104 GCF_017114965.1 Nostoc sp. JL31 | reverse complement strand
TCAATCAATTGTAGTGATCGCTTTTTTCTATACTTAGTTGAGCAGATCCAAACATGGCAGGCTTTTTGCGCTTTCCTACCCGTCGAACTCACGTTAAAATTAAGTCTCAAAAATAAAAAGGTGGTTAGAGAAAGTCACTAACCACCTTGATACTTGCAAGACCGAAGTCTAACGATGTATTCAAGAACTTTTGACTGAACCTCATTGAAGAATTTCTCTTGAATTTTTTCAACATCAAGTTTTCTAGCAAACTCAACTTCTGAAAGAATTTCCTGGCATTCGTCTATTGTTGCCCCATTTACTGATCCATATAGTATTCCAGTTGGATATTCATGAATACAATACTGAAGCCATCTAATCTGAACACTTAGTAAGCCTTTTTGTACTTCATTATTGTTGGGAGCGAGCAAGTAACATTCCTTGAGTAACCCATAGTCCGTTTTAAAGTTAATCTGCTTGTGGAGATGCTTTACTTTGTAAAAATTTTGGGCTGTACGAGCAAGCCACAAAACTGACCAAGGATCGCGCTTTTGATAACCACTAAGAAGAACAGGAAACACAACCTGTTCATAAAGCTCATAGCGAATTCCATATTCATATTCGCATTGTTGATTTTCTAGAAACTCGTGAGTCCACAATTCTTTCTCGGTAAATGAAGCAAATGAAGTAATAAACTGCTGAAGGTGTTGTCTGGCTTGGCTACGAAAACCAAGTGTTTTACAATGTAAGTATTGTTTGTAATACTCAAGCTCCATACATCTTAACTTTCCGTAGTTTTGACCACTGTGACACTCACAGCTTTAAGCACTCTGATGCTCAGACTCTTCTTTTTGCAACAGAAAATCGAGATAGTCTTGTAATTGCAACAGCCTGGCTCCAGATAGCTGACGTAACTTGGCTAATATTATTTCTTCTTGCTGCCACTGGGCAATGGGGATAATTTGAGATGCTGCTACTTCGACCGTCACATGGGGCAAATCAAACCCTTCCAGACTATACCCGTCCTCTTCCCCTTCAGGCATAGGGTAGTGTTCCACAATTGTTGCAACATTCCCTCGCTTGAGGTTGTATTCTGGTAAATCCTGTGCTAAAGCAACTTGGGAGAATAGAGGGTGCTGTACCTTCATGAGTTTGCTCCTTGATCTGGCACTAAGGTGACAAATTTAGTTGTATCGTTTACAACGAGCCAAATGGTTAAGATACTTAGTCCAACGCCATTAATCCCTCGCAGACACGCACGAATGGCATACTTCTGGCCATAACGAGTTGTTTCGATCGCCTCGGCAGGTTGTGTTAAAACTTGATCGCGTAGATCATGTTCCAGCTGTTGCCAGTTATCTAATGTGTACCCAGCCCTAGCGAGAAATTTAGATTTATCGTCTTTTGGCAACGGCACAAGCAGATACTTGGTTAGCTTTTCTTCTGCGATTTTTGCATCCTGCGGTAAAAAGGCCATTGTTTCATGGCATGAATTTTGGCTAGGAATTATTGACTATATTTTACTCTGGGACGCTGGTCTTCTGCATATTTGAGATATTATCCCGCGTTGAGTACTTGCTCTGCGGTTAGCTGTAATTCTGGGAAAACAGTAGAAGCGATCGCACTATTTCCTGTAAATCTGGTTTCTTCATAAAACCCGTCAACTAATATCAGTACGGTAACTACATTTATTTGTGGATCGACAATCCAATATTCAGCAATTCCCCTCGCAGCATACTCGGAACGTTTGTAGCGATAGTCTCGATCTTCATTAGCTTTGCCAGGAGAAACAACTTCGACAACTAATGCTGGAGGTGGCATATCTAAGGTGATTGTAGATCGCGTTGCACCTTCTAAGGCGGTTGCAAGTTCATCCGTCAGCACAACTAAGTCAGGAATGCGAGTTGTCGCACGAGAACCAGCAACAACAATTTCAACTTTGTTACTTAACCGATTAACTGGGACGAACTTGAGGAAATTTACCAGCAAAAATAGAGATATCTGGACATTTTTTGGGCTTTCGGGTGGCATTACAACTAACTCACCTGCCACAAGTTCATAATGACTATCCGTGCCATCGTCATACTTCAAATATTCCTCAAGCGTTAGACGTTTACCAGCGATCGCAGTCATTGAGTTATTCAATCCTAAATCCAAAATTAGTCAGTAGGAAAATACTAAAACAGTACCTATAATTCAGTACACTTCATCATGAGTGCCAATATCAATTAGCAAAATTTCCTCTTCACCAGATTCTATATTTTGTACGAAGTTAAAGACAATGCGACAATCATAGTCCACTGAACACGCCCAAGCTCCAGACAGTTTGCCTTTAAGTTTATGAGTCTGCAACAATGGATCAAATGGCTCGGCGGTTAGTAGTGCTAACCGCTCTCCAATCCGCTCTTGTAATTCTGGCTGTCGTCGTACCAATCGCTTAAATGCTCGTTTAAACGATGATGCCAGAACTACAGCTCTCACTTGCGTAACTCATCCATTATTTGAGTAACTGTACCACGGAACACTTTTCCCGACTGGTATTCTACTTGTGCTTGAGCGATATTAGCAGCAATTTCAGAACGCCGCCGTTCTGCCAACCGATGACTTATCAGATCAATTAATGTTTCTTGTTCATCTACTGATAAGTTTTCGATGCTTTCTAGAACTTGATCTAACCTGGAAACTGAGGTCATTGTTTATTGTTACCTTGCTTGCAGTACATAACTATTACGTATGCCTAAAATTGTTGCAAAAATCTCAAATCACTAGCATACAAGCGACGAATATCATCGATTTGGTGTAACACCATTGCAAAGCGTTCTACACCAAAACCAGCAGCAAACCCTGTATAAACTTCTGGATCGTAACCCACAGACTTAAGTACATTTGGATCGACCATACCGCAGCCCATCACCTCTAGCCAGCGACCATTCCACTGCAAATCCACTTCAGCCGAAGGTTCAGTAAACGGAAAATAACTGGCGCGGAAACGAATTGGTAAATCGCCAAATATTGCTTGTAAAAATACTTTAATTGTGCCTTTGAGGTCTGTAAAAGTTAGTCCCTCATCAATGGCTAAAAGTTCTATTTGATGGAAAACAGCTGAGTGAGTCGCGTCTACATTATCTCGCCGATAAACTCGCCCTGGAGCCACAACCCGAATGGGTGGTTCTTCTCTTTCCATGTAACGAATTTGCACTGACGAGGTATGAGTACGTAAAAGATTGCCATCTGGCAGGTAGAAGGTATCCTGCATATCACGGGCGGGGTGGTCAGGTGGGGTGTTGAGAGCCTCGAAATTATAATAATCAGTTTCCATCTCTGGCCCTTCAGCCACGGTGTAGCCCATACCGACAAAGATATCCAGTGCCCGATCGATAATGCCGTTGAGGGGATGAATGCGACCTTGGGGGCTGTAAATTCCCGGCATAGTAACATCCAGAGTTTCCGCCTCTAGCTGGAGGTGAATTTGCGCGGCTTCGAGGGCGACGCGTTGCTGGTCTAGACTAGTTTGCAAGGATTCTTTGACTGTATTGGCGATCGCTCCAATTTTTGGTCGTTCCTCTGCACTCATTTGCCCCATACTTCGCAACAGTGCCCCTAGTTCGCCTTTTTTACCCAGATAGTTAACTCTGAGTTCTTCCAGACGTTCTAAGGTGTCGGCGGCTGCGATCGCTTTTTCTCCTTCTTGCCGCAGTGCTAAAAGTTGAGCTTCTAAATTGCTAGTCATTAGTTATTAGTCATTGGTCATTAGTCATTAGTCTATAGTCAAAAGCTGTGAATCGGTCGATAAATAAACTTACAGTCATACCATTAACATCAGCTAAAGGTGAGGGTTGAAACCAAATCTCTGTTTATCAGTTATAGACAATTGGGCTAGTACAGCGGGCGTGTAAATCCAGCTAACATCTCACTTAACCAGACTTGAGGATTGAGCAATTTGTCTTAAAGATAGGCAAAATTCCGCCACACTATCTAGCGAGTATAAATATTTTTTTGCTGCTTGTGACCTCAGACATTGACAAATGGCTAATAACAAATAACTAATAACTAATGACCAATGACTAACTAATACTTCTCTACGAGAGGCTGCGCCAACGGCTTCTCTACGAGACGCTACGCGTAGCTTGCTTCTCCTGAGGGGTACGCTCAGTACAAGTGACTAATGACCAATGACTAATGACTAATGACCATGAAATTACTAATTAGCAACGATGATGGCATTTCTGCCCTAGGGATTCGTACCCTAGCCAACTACTTGGCAGAGGCTGGCCATGATGTGAGTGTAGTTTGCCCAGATCGAGAGCGATCGGCAACTGGACACGGGTTAACTTTACACCAACCCATTCGCGCCGAAATTGTTGAAGAGATTTTTCATCCTGCTGTCAAAGCTTGGGCTTGTGATGGTACACCTTCAGATTGCGTCAAATTGGCACTGTGGGCTTTGCTGGAAACTCCCCCCGATTTGGTTGTCTCTGGTATTAATCAAGGTGCAAATTTGGGAACTGAAATTTTGTATTCTGGCACTGTTTCTGCGGCAATGGAAGGTTTAATTGAAGGCATTCCCAGTGTGGCGCTGAGTCTTATGAGTCACACATCTAAAGACTTTCAAGCTGCTGCTAAGTTTGCCACAGTTCTCGTAGACCAGTTAGCCCAAAAACCCCTGCCAGATTTAATGTTGCTCAACGTCAATATTCCTGCGGTCAAATGGGAAGAAATTGCCGGAGTTGCTCTCACCCGTCAAGGCATACGGCGTTACATTGATGTATTTGATAAACGAGTCGATCCTCGTGGAAAAACGTACTACTGGTTAACCGGAGAGGTAATTGAGGATGTGGAACCCCCAAGCGGATTAAATCTGCCTCAAAATGTACCTACAGATGTGGAAGTTGTACGCAAAAACTACATCAGTATTACTCCGTTACAATACAATCTTACTTACGCAACTGGATTAGAGAAATTATCGGAGTGGGAATTCAATTTTCCTGGAATCATTTGATTTATCAAGACAAAAATGTGGTTATTCAAATGCATCACGGAAAAATGTAGGCTATAACGTAGGGGCACTCTTGAAATAACCGATACACATTTACCCCAAAACCTGGGAAATTCTCACTGACGTATTTCATTCACATTTACACAATCAGCCAGAAACAGGATATGCTGTTTTACCAAGAAATCCTCCCTCTAGCAAAATCGGAGAGACAGCATAAACTTAGACAAAATAAGTAACAATTCTTTCATTTATCGCCCGCTCAGTCCAGCAAGCAACACCCATGTCTAGGATAGAGAATCAATTTACCGTACAATTTTGGGGCGTTCGCGGCAGCATCCCCAGCCCAGGGCCACACACTGTTCGTTACGGCGGCAATACCCCTTGCATATCAATGCAAGCGGGCGATAAACGCTTAGTTTTCGATGCTGGCACGGGACTACATGTTTTGGGGCAATCTCTGTTGCGCCAAATGCCGTTAGAAGCTCACATATTTTTTACCCACTCTCACTGGGATCATATGCAAGGTTTTCCCTTCTTTACGCCAGGGTTTGTGAAGGGGAATGAATTTCATATTTACGGCGCGATCGCACCTGATGGTTCTACCATAGAACAGCGCCTCAACGATCAAATGTTGCACCCCAACTTTCCCGTACCCTTGCAAATTATGCAAGCTAATTTAAATTTCTACGACATTCGGCCGGGGCAACCAATCCACATCGATGACCTGATTGTAGAAACAGCACCTTTAAACCATCCAGGTGAAGCCGTAGGATACCGCGTCAACTGGCGTGGTGGTGCTGCTACTTACATCACTGATACCGAACATTTTCCCGACCGACTCGATGATAATGTGCTGTGGCTAGCTCGTAATGCCGATATCTTGGTTTACGATTCTACCTACACAGACGAGGAATATCACTCGCCAAAATCTCCGAAAATTGGCTGGGGACATTCTACTTGGCAAGAAGCGGTGAAAGTGGCACAAGCTGCTAACGTCAAAACTCTGGTGATTTACCACCACGATCCGGCGCATGATGACGACTTTTTGGATCGTGTCGGGAAAGAAGCAGCTGCGAAATTTCCTGGGGCTATTATGGCAAGGGAAGGATTGGTACTTCAGATTCCCACTTCAGTTGCCTTATCAGAATCTTTTCCTGTTAGTAAGTTTTCTACTTAAAGATTGCGATCAGAGGAATTGGAGATTTTAGATTAGATTGGTGATCAGAGGCTTTCAGCGCGAGAGCGTACCTGTTGGCTGTACGGTGAGACAGCGCTGCCCAGAGTTGTCACGCCGACACAGGATCAGGGCGACAACAGGAGGACAAACTTTATAGATTCACCAACAGCCCAGACACCTACAGACGCCCTCAGATTGCGGCTGATGGTCGCGTTAAAACCTCGTTGAAGTCTCAACACGGAACTAGAGCCTTTTTAGCTCTGGTATTTGGGGTTGGGGTTATCTGGACTTAGCAATTAGCTGTCAAGCTGATGGCACAAGAAACCATTTTGGGCGGCTTCTCTTGGGTTAGGCTTTTGGCTGATAGCTAATAACGGGTGGCAAACGCCCTGGCTGATAGCACAAGACCTCATGGGCAGTTGGTGAATGTCCTCTTGAAGGCGGTTTACCATAGGGTAGCTTCCTGCTGATAGCTAAAATAAACCTAAAATCTCAGAATCCACGTGCTAAATTTGTCTAAAAATGGGTGTTCTGTGCGGGTTGCTTTTTCGAGCGAAGGGCTACTAACGCCGACTGCTGTTGCCCTTGGCAAGTTTGATGGCGTTCATCTTGGTCATCAAAGGGTAATTCAACCAGTCTTGCACACTGGTGGTCACTTGTCAGGAGCTAGTAGTCCGCACTCAAAGAGAAATCAACTGACAAATCAAGAATATACCTATTCAACAGTTGTCACCTTTGACCCCCATCCACAAGAGTTCTTTACAGGGCAACCCCGGACTTTGTTAACGCCACTGGATGAAAAAGTCCAACAATTGCGATCGCTTGGGGTAGAACAATTGGTACTACTACCCTTTGACAAAGAATTGTCTGCGTTGACCCCCGAAGAATTTGTCGAAAAAATTCTCGTGCAACAACTGCGATGCCAACGAATTAGCATCGGACAGGATTTTTGTTTTGGCGAAAAGCGCAGTGGTACTGCTCAAGATTTGCAATTACTCGCCGCCAAGCACAATATTCCCGTTACCATCGTTCCCTTACAAACTTATACAGGTGGCTCGCCCACTCAAAGTAATTGCGTCAGTACTACTCCAACTCAGGATACCCGCATTAGCACTTCATTGATCCGCCAAACCCTTGAGCAGGGAGATATCGAAAACGCAAATCTATTACTGGGACGCCCCTACACCCTCCTTGGTGATGTCGTTCAAGGTCAACAATTGGGCAGAACAATTGGCTTTCCCACCGCCAACCTCCAATTACCAAAAGAAAAGTTTTTGCCTTGTCAAGGAGTATACGCTGTCCGTGTTTTCACTCTCGATGAAACAACAGATACCGCTCCTAGTGAGAACTTGGGTGTCATGAATATCGGTAATCGTCCAACTGTAAATGGCACTTATTCATCTGCGGAAGTACATTTATTCGATTGGTCAGGTGATTTGTATGGCAGAAAACTGGTCGTGCAGCTAGTTAAATTTTTGCGCCCCGAACAAAAATTTCCTTCTCTCGAAGCCCTGAAAACACAAATTCAACTTGACTGCGTTGTTGCTAGAGAAGTTTTGAGTGCTGGAGTGCAAAGTTAGGAGTTAGGAGTTAGGAGTTAGGAGTTCTGAGTGGGAACAATGTATTTAGGGAAATTGGGCATAGGGCATTGTGAAAATTCTTCCCTCATTCGCCCCTTTCCCCGCTCCCCACTTTCTATTCCCCATTCCCTACAACGCATGAGAGAAAAAATCGACGCTTTAACACAAAATCTAGCTCTTACCATCGTTGGCAAAGCTGAGGCAATACGCTTAGTGTTAGTAGCATTGCTAGGTGGTGGTCATGCTCTTTTAGAAGATGTCCCTGGTGTTGGTAAAACCTTGCTTGCTAAATCCTTAGCTCGTTCACTGGATGGCAAGTTTCAACGGTTACAATGTACCCCCGATTTATTGCCAACTGATATTACTGGCACCAACATCTGGAACCCAAAAAGCGGCGAATTTACTTTTCTTCCTGGGCCAGTCTTTACCAATGTGCTATTAGCTGACGAAATTAACCGCGCCACACCCCGCACTCAGTCAGCTTTATTGGAAGTTATGGAGGAACATCAGGTAACAGTCGATGGTGTCTCTCGTGCAGTTCCCCAGCCCTTTTTTGTCATTGCCACTCAAAACCCTATCGAATATCAAGGTACTTTTCCCCTGCCGGAAGCGCAAATGGATCGGTTTATGTTGTCGCTGAGTTTGGGCTATCCTTCTGAGGCAGAAGAACTTCTAATGCTGCAAAATCTCCAAAATGGTGTAAAAGTTGCTAATTTGCAGCCTTGTATTACCTTGGCAGAAGTTCAGGAACTGCGTTACCTCTGCTCTCAAGTAAAAGTAGCAACTTCCTTGCAACAATACATTCTCGAATTAGTGCGGGCAACACGTCAAGATGAGGAAATCGCCCTTGGTGTAAGTCCGCGTGGCACATTAGCATTACAACGGGCTGCCCAAGCGCTAGCTTTTCTATTAGGGCGTGATTATGCAATTCCCGATGATGTGAAATTTCTCGTCCCTCACGTTCTTTGTCATCGCCTTATTCCGCGAGGAGGACGGAATGCAAGGACTGTTGTTGAGCGATTATTGCGATCGGTTTCTATTCCTTAAGGGAACGTGACTTCGATGAGCTAAAAAACAGCTATCCGAGATGGTGATAACTCTATTTCTTGCTGGGGAAAATATTTTTTTACGCTTTTACTCTGGTTCCTTCTGCGTCAGTTTGCACATTGTGTATCAATTCATCCAAGCTATCAGGGAAAGTTGCTCGCACCATCATTTTAGTAAATACCTCATAATAATATTCAGACTTGACTGAACTTAAGTTTCCTGATCCTGCTGAAATTTGGGCGTGTTAGGATATCCTACAAAATTAGGTAGACAATAAATGAAAGCGAGCGAAGTTATCGGCAGGATTGACTCTCAAGAAAACCTAGTTCTAGATGAGCCGATTCAGGGAAACACTTATCCTCATCAGGTTCGGGTAATTGTGTTGGTTCCAGAACAAGCAGAAGCAGAAGAGCTTGACCCTGATGATACACCCGTTGAGGAGAGCCTTACAGCAAGGAAAAGCTGGTCAAACTAGACCAATTAGCGAGCTATGGGACAGGATTGATGCAGAGTGATCATACGGTTTTAATTCGATTTTCTCATGAGTTTGAGCAGGAATTTTACAGACTATCAAAAAGATTTCGCAACATTCGCTCTGATGTTCAATCGATTATCGAGCAATTACAGCAAGGAAATTTTGTCGGCAATCGCACACGGAAATTGCTAAAGCGTATATTGTTTAAAAGGTGAGAGTTCGTAATAGTAGTATCTAAAAAGGTAAGAGTGCTGGATACCGATTGATTTATCAAGTTGAGTCAATTATAAGTATTTTGCTACTAACGATTTATTTCAAATCTGACCGAGAAGATATTGGTGCAAATGAAATCCGAGATATTGTGGCTGATTTTTCTAGTGAGTCAGGTTAAAACTACTAGAACATTTTTCCTTGCATAGTCAGTGATGCGCTGAATAGATATTTATATTACTGTTGTGGATATAAAAGATGTGTTGCTTGACAAAACTACTTACACAAAATTTGAAACATTGCTAATACTGCGTAAGTCTTATGATTAGCACAAGCGCCACTTTTAAATATTTGGGAATGTGAGGAATGTCAATTTTTGTTAAGCGCAAAATCCGCGATGCCTATGGCGGGCTACGCCAACGCCAAGCACTACAGCAAAGCGCCGAACGTGAATTCAAACGCCAATTTTTCGGTTTACTTCTGGTGATTGTAACGTGGAGTTTAGCTATGGGCTGGCTTCTAGCCTTGGCAACTAACGCCCAAAGTGCGACTCCTCCTGCTGAAATTGGCACTGTTGACGTAGTACCTGCACAATACCAACTGGGGCAAGAACTGTATTTAGAAAGCTGCTCTAGATGTCACATTGCCATACCACCAGCCGTTTTACCTACCCAAACTTGGAAAAATCTCCTGCAAGACTCGCAGCACTACGGCGCACAACTCCAGCCTTTAGTCGATCCGCAACGTATCTTGGTGTGGAAATATCTTTCGACTTTCTCCCGTGTGCAGCTAGACGACGAAGAAACACCATATCGCCTCAACAACTCGCGTTATTTTAAAGCTTTGCATCCAGGAGTTGAGTTACCACGTCCCGTCCAGATTGGCAGCTGTGTCAGTTGTCATCCCAGTGCTAATGATTACAATTTCCGCCGCCTGACAGCAGAGTGGAAGTGAGGAGTTAGAAGTGAGGAGTTGAAAAATTCATAACTCATAACTCTTAACTCTATTCCCCCACACCCTCTCTGGCCCCATCTGGGGGCAAAATGATACTATGAAGAAAGAGTAAATATAAGATAAGAGTTAAAACCAATCAGTTTATTAAATGATTGGCTAGTTTTTATCCTGATTTTGAGGTAATTCTCATTTCACACCCATCCACAACCAAGACGTTTGGGTTGGGTTAAATGTTTATAATCAATGCCGACCCTTTAATTCCCATCCCCCTTGATTCAGTTCTATAATCTGCCATGCTAAAACTTTTGTTGGGCGACCCCAACGCTCGTAAGCTTAAAAAATATCAACCTTCTGTTACTGAAATTAACCTTTTAGAGGAAGAAATTCAGGTTCTTTCCGATGATGAGTTAAAAGGTAAAACCGTCGAATTTAAACAACGGCTCGCTAAAGGCGAAACCCTAGATGACATCTTGCCAGAAGCTTACGCCGTTGTCCGGGAAGCAGCACGGCGAGTATTAGGCTTGCGGCATTTTGATGTCCAACTCCTTGGCGGTATCATTTTGCACGTGGGGCAAATTGCCGAGATGAAAACAGGTGAAGGTAAAACACTAGTTGCCACCTTGCCAAGTTACTTAAATGCCCTTACTGGTAAAGGTGTACACGTCATTACCGTAAACGATTACCTAGCTCGTCGGGACGCTGAATGGATGGGACAGGTGCATCGGTTCTTGGGGCTGAGTGTGGGGCTAATTCAGTCAAGCATGACTCCTAGTGAACGCCAGAAAAACTACGACTGCGATATCACTTATGTTACCAACAGCGAGGTCGGCTTCGACTATCTGCGGGATAACATGGCGACATCAATGGCAGATGTGGTACAACGCCCGTTTAATTATTGCGTAATTGACGAGGTGGACTCGATTTTAGTTGATGAGGCGCGGACACCGCTAATTATTTCCGGGCAGGTAGAAAGACCTACAGAAAAATATCTGCAAGCCGCTGAAATAGCATTCACACTCAAAAAAGACGAGCATTACGATGTGGATGAAAAAGCTCGTAACGTGCTATTGACAGACGAAGGGTTTGCGGAATCAGAAAATCTTTTGGGAGTCACAGATTTATTTGACCCGGAAGATCCTTGGGCACACTTCATTTTCAATGCAATTAAAGCTAAGGAACTTTTCCTCAAGGATGTAAATTACATCGTCCGCAATGATGAAGTAGTAATTGTGGATGAATTTACTGGTCGGGTGCTAGCCGGACGGCGTTGGAGTGATGGATTACACCAAGCGATTGAAGCGAAAGAACAGGTAGAGATTCAGCCAGAAACTCAAACTTTAGCGACAATTACTTACCAAAATATGTTCTTGCTGTATCCAAAACTCGGTGGAATGACAGGAACGGCAAAAACCGAAGAACCTGAATTTGAAAAAATTTATAAACTCGAAGTTGCGGTAATTCCCACCAACCGCGATCGCAGACGCGAAGATTTATCTGATATGGTCTTTAAGACAGAAGCAGGTAAGTGGGGGGCGATCGCCAGAGAATGTGCCGAAATGCACCAACTCGGCAGACCTGTATTAGTAGGAACCACTAGTGTAGAAAAATCTGAACTTCTGAGTAGGCTGCTGAAGGAATTGGCGATTCCTCACGAATTACTTAACGCCCGTCCTGAAAACGTCGAACGTGAGGCGGAAATTGTCGCCCAAGCTGGACGAAAAGGTGCTGTTACTATTGCTACCAACATGGCTGGTAGAGGTACAGATATCATTCTGGGTGGTAACTCCGAATATATGGCGCGTCTAAAGCTGCGGGAATACTTTATGCCCCGGATCGTCATGCCAGAAGATGAAGATGCCTTTGGCGTGCAAAGAGCAGCCGGATTGCCTACAGGACATGGCGGTGGTCAAGGCTTTGTCCCTGGTAAGAAAGTCAAAACTTGGCGGGCTTCGCCAGAAATTTTCCCGACTCAGTTGACAAAAGAAACCGAGAAACTACTCAAAGATGCAGTAGAAATTGCAGTGCGTGAGTATGGTGAACGCAGTTTACCCGAATTGGAAGCTGAAGACAAGGTAGCTGTAGCGGCAGAAAAAGCTCCCATTGATGACCCTGTAATTCAGAAATTGCGGGAAGCTTACAACCGCATCAAGCAGGAATACGAACAATTTACTACTCGCGAACATGATGAGGTAGTGGGTATCGGCGGTTTGCACGTAATTGGTACAGAACGCCACGAATCACGGCGGATTGACAACCAGTTGCGGGGACGTGCAGGAAGACAAGGCGACCCTGGAACCACAAGATTCTTCCTCAGTTTAGAGGATAACCTACTGCGGATTTTTGGTGGCGATCGCGTTGCTGGGTTAATGAATGCCTTCCAAGTGGAAGAAGATATGCCAATCGAATCTGGGATGCTTACCCGCAGTTTGGAAGGCGCACAGAAAAAAGTTGAAACCTACTACTACGACATTCGGAAGCAGGTATTTGAGTATGACGAGGTGATGAATAATCAACGTCGTGCTATTTACGCCGAACGCCGCCGGGTGTTAGAAGGTCAAGATTTGAAAGAACAGGTGATTAAATACGCCGAAAAAACGATGGATGACATCGTTGACTACTACATCAACGTAGACTTGCCCTCGGAAGAGTGGGAGTTAGAAAAGTTGGTTGAGAAAGTCAAAGAATTCGTCTATCTGCTAGCGGATTTACAAGCGAGTCAATTAGAAGATATCACCGTCAGCGAGATTAAAGCCTTCCTCCACGAACAGGTACGAATTGCTTACGACCTCAAAGAAGCGCAAATTGACCAAGTTCAACCCGGACTGATGCGCCAAGCTGAACGCTTCTTTATCTTGCAACGCATTGATACCCTGTGGCGGGAACACCTGCAACAAATGGATGCCTTGCGCGAATCGGTGGGATTACGTGGTTACGGGCAAAAAGATCCACTGATTGAGTATAAGAGCGAGGGTTACGAACTCTTCTTGGATATGATGGTTAACATTCGCCGAGATGTGGTTTACTCGTTGTTCATGTTCCAGCCGCAGCCGCAGCAGATGGTGCAAGCTTCGTCTGAGATGGTGTAGTAGAGAATATATTACGCAGAGACGCAGAGGTGCAGAGAGTGCTTTTGCGTCTTTGTGTTTTAAGGCATCTCTCAAAAATATTTTGTTTTCAGGAGTTTGCTGAAATGGGTAAGCTGATACTACCAAATCTTCAGGGTAAGCTAATGGGGCAAGTAATAGTTACCCTCACTGTCACTAATCGAATTGATCGAGTTTTGGCTCAAAGAGGCTTTATTTCTTCGGAGGAAGTTCGCTTTTATACTCTGGATGATGTTTTAGTTGATACGGGCGCAACTTTGCTGTGTTTACCTGCTAACATTATTAGTCAACTAGGTTTAGTCCAAGGTGGAGAAGCCCAGCTAGAAACTGCTGCTGGAGTTAAGCAGGGGCGAATTTTCCGAGATGTTGAACTTAGTATTGCAGAGCGTCAAGGAACCTTTGATTGTCTGGAACTCACAGAAGTACCTTATGCCCTTTTAGGTGTAACACCAATGGAAGTTTTAGGGTTAGAACCAGACCTGAAAAATCGGAAGTTGCGGGTTTTACCGATGAATTCTGAGCAAACTTATCTGAGTGTATTGTAAGTGATCGCTCTAGATTAAATATAAAAACGGTTGCACGATACGATCGCTTATACTTGGCGTAGTCTGTGGTGCGATCGCTCATTTACTGCGATCGTTGAATAATTTAAAAACTTGTCTATAGAGCAATCTCATCTCACAGAACGTTTATATAGGGTCGTGCTATGCTACTGGAGTGTCTAATGAAGAGAGTCATGACTGCTCCAGTTGAAGAATTATTAAACACCTTTGATCGTCTGCCAGAGTCAGAGAGACTGGAAATAGCTCTGGAGATTTTAAAAAGGGTAAGACATTTGGACTTTCCATATTTGTCTAATGAAGATTTGGTTTGGAATGCAGAAGAACTTTTTTTGGAGTTAGATCGGCAAGAAGCTTCTGATGAGTAGCCCTAATCGTGGAGAAGTTTGGCTTGTCGATCTTGGCTACACAGCAAAAGTCAGACCATGCTTAATTATCAGTATTCCTGCACTAGAGCAAGATCGAGCGCTAGCAACCCTAATTCCTCATACGACTAGCTCACGCGGTTCAAGATTTGAGGTGGCGCTAAAGGTAAACTTTCTCCGAGCAGGAGTGTTTGACGTACAAAATATTATTACAATTCCACATGCAAAGTTACTCCGAAAGTTGGGAGACTTAACACTAGAACAACTCGTTGAAGTTGAAAAAGTATTACTCTTTTGGCTGGGATTAGAAGAGAGAGATTTTGAGAGTGATGAGTAGCAACTTAATATAGATAAAAATCCTGGATTCAAAGGTTTATAAAATACTATCGCTTCATATTAATTAATGAAAAAGCTTTTATTTATCTGTAGCCAGAATAAATTGCGAAGTCCTACCGCCGAGGCTGTATTTTCTGAATATGAAGGATTTGAAACAGACTCGGCAGGTTTAGATCGCCATGCCGAAGTACTATTATCAACAGAGGCTATTCAATGGGCTGACATTATCTTTGTGATGGAAAAATCCCATAAAAATAAACTATCCAAAAATTTTCAGCCTTTCCTGAAAGATAAAAAAATTATCTGTTTAGATATACCAGATGAATATGAATATATGGAACCAGCCTTAATTGAATTGTTAAAACAGAAAGTTTTACCTTTATTAAAAATAAAAAAATGAATATTCAAGAAGCTTTTAATTCTGCCGCAGGAGATTACGATAACTTACGTCGTGTTTTAATTCCCTGTTTTGATGACTTTTACAAAACAGCCGTTGAAATCATCCCAGGTGATTGCACTGCACTGCTGAAGGTTCTAGATTTAGGTGCTGGTACTGGACTTTACTCAGGTATGGTTCAGTCCGTTTTCCCGAATGCAGAGTTCACTTTGCTAGACTTAGCCCCTGAGATGTTAGAAAAAGCTAAGTTGAGATTTAGCAAAATGGGTAAATCTCCCAAAATCTTAATTGGTGACTACATTGAGACTGATTTAGGTGATTCATATAATCTGATAATCTCTGCCTTATCGATTCATCATCTGTCAGATATTGACAAAGAACTTCTTTATCAACGGATTTATGATGTTCTCAATCCTGGAGGGATATTTATCAACGCCGATCAAGTTCTCGGTAAAACGCCTGATTTAGAACAACTTTACCGTCAACACTGGTTAGATTCTGTCCGCGCGAAAAACATCTTAGAGCAGGATCTCAAAGCTGCACAAAAACGTATGGAATACGATCGCATGGCAACCCTTGATATTCAACTTAGCTGGTTAGAAGCGGCTGGATTTCAAAATGTGGATTGCTGGTACAAAAATTTTAGCTTTGCTGTTTTTGGTGGTTATCGACCAAATATTTAACTAATTCACGACTTACGCACAGGTAACGGAAAATCGAACCGCAGAGGATGCAGAGGGCACGGAGAAATAAGAGTTTCAGAGAGTTCTTGCGTAAGTCCTATAATTACTTTGCCAATTTTGGAATTAACTTCAGTGTTGCAGTCGTATTTTCTGTAACATTCTTTGATTCCCATAACATTTGGTGGTATTCAATCTTGCGCCAAGGTTCAACCATATCGTTGTAGTGGCTATGGAAAGCATGGCCTGATTGTCCAGGGGTGTGAATTGCTACTGAGTTATCCAAATTTCCCAAATCTACAATCATCCGCAGTGAAGGAATATCAGTCACTTCAAAGGATTTATTTGCTCTCCATCGGTTAGCATTGACTGTTTCACCGTTACCAGATGTAGCAAATACACCACGATTAAATAAAGCTTCAATCGGTGCAACCCCAGATTTACCCAAGGAGGCATTCCGAAAAGTAATGGTATGCAGCTTGCCCCAATTCCAGTTGTTCGGGTCTTTGCTTTGAATTCGTTCTAGTTCATCCACAGCTTCTATAAAGGACTGCCGGAGGATTTGGTCGCGGTTCTCAACTTTTGGGGTGTTGCGGTTGTCCCACCAAGAACTATTGGGCTGTTTAACCAAATTTGCTACCACAGCATACCAGCGATCGCCTCCATCAGGAAAGTACTTTTCAGGTAACTGATCGTGAAATGTATCTGCTAGCAAGTGTTTCCAGAATACTTCAAACAGAGCAGCAGCAGGCGATGTCATTCCTAACTGCAAATTCCAACCTTGCAGCAGTTTTTGGGCTGCTTGTAAGCGGGGAGTATCAGCAGTGATAGATTTTAATAGTGGCACTAATGTTTGTGCATTTAAATTGCGATTATCACCCTGTATCTGCTGTACATCCTTTAAAGAAATCGCTTGCGTTTGTTGTGAAATCATTTCAACAATGCGTTTTGCTCGATAGCCATAAACCCAGTCTGCGGTAATCAGGTAAGGATATTCACGGTTAACTAAATTATTAGCAGTAGCAATATAACCTTGAGGTGGATTAAAACTTTTGGGCAATTTCTCAAAGTCAATATAGCCTTGCCAATCATAAGCATCTGTCCAACCAGGAACGGGATAACGCCCATCTCCTTGAGCGCGGATGGGGAATTTACCAGGCATTTGGTAGCCAATATTGCCATCAATGTCAGCGTAGACCAAGTTTTGAGCCGGGACATCATAATTGCTGGCAGCAGTGCGGAATTCCTGCCAGTTTTGGGCGCGATTGATTTGGGGAATGGCATACCCTAATTTAGAAGGTGCTAGGGCTGTCCAGCGCAGGGCTACGGCGTAATTTTGCGGTAATTCTAGTGACTTACTTGGCTTGAAATCCTTTAGATTGGGCGAAACATCAGAGAGAATCGGCCCATGTCGGGTATAGCGAACCGTTTGGACAATCGTCTGACTTCCCGCTACTTGAATCGTCTCTGGCACGAGCTGCATATCAACCCATTTGCCATTTACCTCATACTGATTGGGGTTATTTGGGTTGATTTTCTCAATGTATAAATCCATCACATCAGATTGTACATTGGTAACACCCCAGGCAATGCGATCGCTATGACCGATAATTACTCCAATCATTCCCGCAAAGGAAAAGCCAGAAACGTTGTAGGGACATTCTGCACTCTTCGGTGTGCAGTGCAAACCAACCTCGTACCAAATAGAGGGAATTTGCACACCTAAGTGGGGGTCATTCGCCAAGATAGGTTTACCTGTCGTGGTTCGCTGACCAGATATCACCCAGTTATTTGAGCCAATACCTGTTCCCGTAGGCCCAATGAGTTTTTCTAAAGCTATCATCGGCTTAGTAATTGACTCTAAAGCAGGTAATACATCTGGAGAATTGAGAAGTACTTCAACATTCTTGTTCCTCCCTTCCCCTGCTGTTTCTCCTTGCTGCAACTCAGGTAAAATAACTGGCAAGTCTTGAGGGTATGGTGGAAAAAGTTCTTCTACTTCAGCAGGAGTAAGAGTTTTGAGCAAAATAGCACGTTCAATTTCGCTCTCGAAATTTCTGCCTAAATCGTAAGCCATTACCTTCCCCCAAGTTAGAGAATGCAGTATTTGCCAAGGTTCTGGCTTATACCCAGGATTGAGAAACTTTAGCACAGTGTATTCTAGACTCAGGGCCCTACCTTGATGCTCTGTCAAATAGGCATTGACACCATCGGCGTAAGCTTCCAGGTATGCCTTCATCTCTGCATTAATTTCCTGAATTTCTTGCTGCGCCACCCTTGCCCAACCCATTGTCCGCAGATATTTATCAGTGTCAACCTGAGAAGAACCAAACATTTCTGAGAGTTGCCCAGAACCAATGTGTCGCCAAAAGTCCATTTGCCAAAAGCGGTCTTGGGCGTGGATATAACCTTGCGCCATAAATAAATCGTGGGAGTTGGCAGCATAAATATGGGGAATTCCCCATTTATCACGCTGGACACTTACTTCAGCTTTCAGTTCAGGTATTTGAATTGTGCCACTCTCTTGCGGAAAGGATTGGCGCACAGTGTAGGTAGCAAATCCCACTAACAATAGCCCTAGCACTAACAGGAAAATCAGCGTGATTTTGAGTCTTTTACGTAACCAACCTTTCCTGGAGTTTTTCATTTGAGCTTCTTGTGGCATTGTTTAGTGAAATCAGGCAATACTACAAGGTATTTAATCAGAATCTTTAGAAAAGTGCGATCTGCTCATTTAAAATACACCTGAGTACACAGCTAAAATTTTGTTGTACTAGCTGCCAGTAGAACAATAGTATCGCTCTCCTATTTTCCAAAGCTGAAGCGCAATCATCAGAAAGATAATGCCTGCGATTGGTGAGACATAACAACCATTCCCTGAAAAAATCTTCCGATTCGTTTCAAAGTAAACTCTTTACCTAAAAGCTGAAGTGCTGTGGTGCGTGGACGAACAAGTAAACGGTCGAAGTCTCCACTTTTAATTATTGTTGAAAATGAGTCAAAGCCTCTTCCAAGGGCATCAGCACAGGCGAAAGAAATATTAATTGTTCCATAAAATAGAGCAACTTCATTTAAAGTCCACGTACCAATACTATTAAAACGACTAAAAAGTGCCCAGACTCCAAAAAATTCAACAGCAGTTACTAAAAGCTGCCCTATTACTTGCAGCCAGAAAGAAACTTTGTATTGCATCTGCGACTTGAAAGATACAGAAATATATCGAAGGTAAAGCAAAAAATCATTCATAATCGCTTTGTAATTTTTATCTAAAATAAATTACCTAATACCAATTCTGTATGAAGATGCACAGAATATTAAACGAACCGCCAAGTACGCCAAGAGCGCCAAGAATAGAGACTTACTCATTTAGTGCAGCTTCACATTAAATTGGTATAATCTATCTTCCTTCTTAAAAAATTACGAATTACGAATTAGGTTGCCGAGCGTACCCCTTCGGGGAAGCAAGCTACGCGTAGCGTCTCGTAGAGAAGCCGAGGTACAAATTATTTACTTATCCTCCTTGAATTACAAGCTTTTTGATGCCATGTTTCACAAGGATACGCCCAATAATAATAATGACAACTATCCAGAAAGCTTGATGCAGCAAAATATTAAATAGGGCGTTTGGTTGAAGATTACCAGTAAAAAGACGAAAAGGTTTGTCGATTAGTCCTGAAAAAGGAAGTGCATTCAAAAAAGGCTTGCTCCACTCAGGAAAAAGTGGCAACGGAACAATCATGCCAGAGAAGATACTAACAAGAGTAGGTAGAATACTATTAATTCCCTCGCCCGAAATTGTCCACATCATTGATACAGTCAAAAGCATAGTTAATGCAGACGAAAGTAAAATTGCGCCAATAAAAGAGAGAAAAAAGGCAACAAAAGAAGCAAAGGAGGGTGGAAAAGAAAGCGACCATTCATCAAGCCCTAAAAGGGGAAAAATAAAAATTGTGACACCAAGAAGCGGAATGCTACGAAGTATCAGGGGCGTTGTGCGAAGTGCCAAAGCGCGAGTAAACCAAAAATTATAAAGGTCTGTAGGTCGAAGAAGATCGTATCCGACAGCACCAGTTCGGATGAGTTCTTGAATATCTCTATCACCTCCCCAAGGGACAATCGCCATCAGAAACGCCTGTCCCAGCCACACATATCCTACAGCTTGTTGAAAAGTGATAGGTTGAGCAGAGGTTGTATAAGTAAAGAATGCCTGTAAAACCATTACTTTCACTAACCCCCAGAAAAGCTGAGTTCCAACGCCAGCCAAAGCAGCAGCACGGTATTGCAACAGCAGTGTAAATCTAGCAACAAACAGTGACCAATATGCTTTCATGGGATAATTCCGGCTGAAATTGCATAAAGTTCAGCAACTATCTCTTCAATGGGTGGATTTTCCACAAAAAGATCCTCTACTTCGTGTTGCGAGGTAACTTGGCTAATCAAAGACGCAGCAGAAAGCTTTGTGGGATCGAAGGCTAGAGTTACGGTGCGACCTTCTTTAGAGATAATACTGACTCCTTCTTGCTCAAAGAAGAAATTATCATTTGCTAGGTCAATTCTTAAGTACCGACGCGAGGAAACTTGAGAACGCAGTGCTGCTAAAGTTCCATCACAAAGGATTTCACCTCCACCAATAATAATTATGCGATCGCACAATGCCTCAATATCATCCATATCATGGGTAGTTAGGATGGTGGTTACTTGATGAGTTTTATTAAGCGCTTTGATAAATTTTCTGACTGCAAGCTTGGAAACTGCATCAAGCCCGATGGTGGGTTCATCAAGAAAAAGAATTTCCGGTCTGTGAAGCATTGCGGCTGCAAAGTCACATCGCATCCTTTGACCAAGGCTTAACTGTCTCACCGGTGTCGAGAGAAAGCTTCCAAGACCAAGCAAATCAATCATTTCTTCGCGTGTCTGGCGATATTCCGATTGGGGAACGCGATAAATATCCCGCAGCAAATCGAAAGACTCAATCACTGGTAAATCCCACCAGAGTTGTGTTCTTTGACCAAACACTACACCGATGCGATTAACGTGTTTGATTCGATCTTTCCAAGGAGTTCGTCCACTAATTAGGCATTTTCCACTGGAAGGTACGAGAATACCGCTTAAAATTTTAATCGTGGTCGATTTACCGGCTCCATTTGGGCCAATGTATCCTACAAGTTCTCCCCGTTCCAGGGAAAACGAAACTCCTTTGAGGGCATAAACTTCTTTAGTTTTTCGCTGCACAAGTCCTCGTATTGAACCGAAAAGCCCAGAGGAACGTTCAGACACAAAGAAAGTCTTCCTGAGATTTTCGACAAGAATGTGAGACATATTTTGTTAGTCTGTTATTGCGAAGAAAAGCGGGAGGCAGGGGGCAAAAATGAGCTGGGCTGGATTAAGAATTGTCTTGGTAGAGGTAGCTGGAGTGAGCAATGTCGGCGCGATCGCTAGGGGAATGAAAAATTTCGAGATATATCATTTAATAATAAGTAAATTGCCAATGCAATACCCATGCCAAGAATCACCCTAGAAGTATCAATCTACATTCCAATACAAAGAAATACTCCCTCGGCAAATGCATTGTAAAATTAGCATAAGAAGAGGGAGAAATGAAGTATCATTGCTAATGATTAAAATCTGTTGCGGAACTTCTATTAAGTACCCGTAGGTAAATATATTTGATATCTTTCTTCAGCTATCGTGACATCTGGACAAACAGTCAGGATTCAAATACCAACTTATAACCAGTTAGCAGGTTCCAGTTCTAATCGGGCTGTAATTGTCAATTCACATTTTTGACCTGACATCAGACGCGCTTTAATCTGGTTTTGTCCAGTCGTGGTCGCGCAGATAGGATTCAAAGTCGCTTGAGGAAGGAAAGTCACGTTTCAACTGCGCTAAATCCGCTCCGTAGCCGACGTTCTCAAACCAGCGATACATCGTGGTTACTTCCTCTCCGACCTGCTGCTCAAACGCTTCAAACGGAATTTGTTGGTAGTTGACAGTTTTACCCAGAACGCGGCTGAATGCAGCAGCAATTTCTGTCATGGTCATATCTACACTTGCGACTTCTTTTTGGCAATTCAAGAATTCTGCGGGACGCTCGAACACAGAAGCGACCATTTTCCCGTAATCTTCTTCGGAAAGTTGCTGCAATTTCGTTTCAGGACTGAGCGGTTGGAGAAGCGTTCCTTGCTCAATCATCGGACGCATCGTGTTGTAATTATAGAAAAAGAAAACTGGACGCATCATCGTGTAGGGCAAACCAAGCGATCGAATGTATTCTTCGACTTGAAACTTGCTCTCGAAATGTGGAATGCCCGTGTTGCGTTCTGCGCTTCCCACTGAACTGTAGACGAAATGCTGAATGCCTGCCGATGAAGCTGCATCTGCAACGCTTTTGCCATCTCTGATCTCGGCTTCTAATCCACCTTCAGTAAGAAAGGTCTGCAACGAAAAAACGCCATAAGCAGCTTGCAAAGCGCGATCAACGGAAGCGCGATCGCTGAAGTCTCCTGTTACGAGTTCTGCCCCCGCTTGTTGGAGTGCTTGGGCGGCGGGCTTGTTTGGATCGCGCACAAAGGCACGCACCTTGAAGTTACCGCGCTTTAAAAGATGACGCGCCACTGCGCCGCCCTGATTGCCCGTGGCTCCGGTGACTAAGATAATTTGTTCTGCTGTTGTTTGCTGTGTCATGTCTGTTTTTTTAATGCTGTTTGTGTATTTGAAATTTATCTTGTCTAAACAGTAGCTTGTGCAGCAAAAGAGAAAAAGTAGTTAAAATTCAAAACAGTTGTGTAAAAAATTCAAAGATGCGTTTCGGTTAATGGACAAGCTGAAAAGCCTGATGATCTTTATCCGCTCCGCTCAATCTGGCAGCTTTTCGGAGGCAGCACGACACTTAGGTATGGCTCCTTCAGCCGTGAGTCGAGCCGTATTGCGCTTGGAAGATGACTTGGGGGTGCGCTTGCTCCAGCGAACAACTCGCAGCTTGACGCTGACCGAAGATGGCAACCGATTTTATCAACGCTGTCAGCAAATTCTCAACGATTTGGAAGAAGCCGAACTCGAAGTCAAACAATCGCAATCAATGCCGCTCGGAACATTGCGGCTCGATCTGAGCTTTGTGTTTGGCAAAATACATATCGCTCCGGCTCTGCTGCAATTTATCACACAATATCCAAAGCTAAATCTGAATGTTTCTTTTAACGATCGCACGATCGATCTGATTGAGGAAGGTATTGACGCGACAGTGCGGATTGGAATGAGCAGTGATAGCCGTTTAATCATGCACCATCTGGCAACTGCACGCTACATCACTTGTGCCTCGCCGCAGTATCTTGCCCAGTATGGCACGCCCACAACACCCACAGAACTTTTGCAGCATCGCTGTGTCAACTTTATCTATCCACAGACTGGGCGAGAGCCTAAATGGAAGTTTGAACAAGATGGAAAAGCGATTGACCTTTCTGTTGACAGTTATCTGCGATTCGATAATTCAGAAGTCATTCTAGAGGCTGTCATTCAAGGAGCCGGTGTAGTTCAATTTCCCAAATTTATCGCAGCCAAAGCGATCGCGCGTGGAGACCTCCAACCAATTCTTCAATCCTACGCGACCCAAGTTGGATTACCGATCTCCGTGTTGTACCCGCAAAAACGCTATCTCTGTGCTAAAGTTCGCGTCTTTGTTGAGTTTATGACAGAATTGACGGGTGCATTAAAGCGAGTTGATGTTGTAGATTGAAAGCTCGAACCAGTGGAAGAACGACTAGCCCAACGGCAAAGATTGCGCTGAACTGTTTAGACCTGACGCAGGCATTCACTTACACAGCTAAAATGATTTCAAGGAAACTCTTCAGCAGAACGACGCTGAAAATTAGCCTATAAGGATTATCTGGTGCGATCGCAGGAGGCAAAAAATGGGCTTGGCTGGATTAAGAATTGTGTTGGTAGAACCAGCTGGGCCGATAAATATCGGCGCGATCGCCAGGGTAATGAAAAATTTCGGTCTATATAATTTAGTATTAGTGAACCCCCAATGCGATCCGCTTTCGACGGAAGCTTTGATGATGGCTGTTCACGCTCAAGAAATTATAGAATCTGCGGTAACAGTGGCCACCTTACCAGAAGCATTGTATGGATGTGTACGGGCGATCGCTACCACTGGTCGCGTTCGCAGTTTAGAAACACCTTTAGAAAATCCTCGCACTGCACTACCCTGGTTACTGGAGGAATCAGAAAAACCCACAGCACTGATTTTTGGCAGGGAAGACCGGGGATTAAGCAATGAAGAATTAAATTATGCCCAGAGGTTTGTTGGTATTCCCACAAGTCAAGATTATGTCGCTCTGAATTTGGCTACTGCTGTGGCAATTTGTTGTTATGAATTGTCACAATGTGCCCAACAACTTGACACTCAAACCTTACCTAAAACTGAACTCGCACCTTTGGATGTTGTGGAAGGATACTACCAGCAATTAGAATCAGTATTACTGAAAATTGGTTATGTATATCCTCATACGGTAGCTAGTCGTATGGGAAAATTTCGCCAATTGTATAATCGCGCTCACTTGAAAACTGGTGAGGTGGCTATGCTGCGAGGAATTTTGCAGCAGGTAGAATGGGCGCTGAAAAACCAGAGGAATAGTGAAAACTTGTAATTATTCGTTTAATATATACGCAATCATCCCCCCAAAATAATTAATATGGCTTAAACTAAACACAAAAATGCCACTTAGTGGCAAAGTGGAATTTGAGTATTAATATTGCTTAAAGATTAAGTTTGGGGTCAAGAGTCTGCAAGAAAACAGTCAAGTGGGTCACAAGGAGTAACGGTGTCAGAATCAAGTGGCGAACTAACAGCTTTCTCGCGGCGTCAACCCTTAAATCGGCGCCAGCAGCCACAAAAAGTTCAAAAAGTGGTAAAGAAGAGAGTTAAAGCTAACAGTCAGCAGCAAAATCTAAATGGACAAGAAGGGGCGCTAACACGCCAAAAAAATCAAATCAGTTCTCCCCCAATCTCTGGCGCTACACGTAGGGTAAAATCGGGGTTAGTTATGCCAACGGCAGTAAAACCAATACCTAGTGTCAAGGGAAAAATTCCTCCCTTTCGACCAGGTGCTGTGATGGTTAAAACAGTGCGGATGGAAAAGCCAAAAACAGGCAGACGCTCATCGCGAAAAACCCAGTTAAAGCCAATGGCCAAAACCGTATTGTATGTTTTGCGGTTATTAATTGTGGGTGTTGGGATGGGTGCAATTGTGGGGACTGTATTGTCAGTATTAGACCCAGCCAATCGCATCAGCACAAATTCGGCGTCGCAATCTAATAATAATGTTAATAATGTGGCGCGATCGCAGCCACAACCTACCCAAACTCCCCCAGCCGCAGCTTCGAGTCTATACCTATCTCAGGAAATTACCTCTTTGAAAAATGCCGTGCAAAATTTGGCGGCTACCAACCCAAATCTCACACCTGGAATTTTCTTAGTAGATTTGGATACTGGTAATTATGTAGATATCAATGGCTCTACCAGTTTTCCGGCGGCTAGCACGATTAAAGTGCCGATTCTGATTGCCTTTTTCCAGGATGTAGACGCGGGGAAGATTCGCCTAGATGATATGCTGACCATGCAACAGGATATGGTAGCTGGCGGTTCGGGAGATTTGCAATACAAACCACCGGGAACTCAGTACGCCGCTTTGGAAGTTGTCACTAAAATGATTACAATCAGCGACAACACGGCGACAAATATGCTGATTGCCCGACTGGGAGGAATTGACGCTTTAAACCAGCGTTTCCGTAGTTGGGGATTGACAGCCACAACAATTCGGAATCAACTCCCAGATTTGCAAGGGACAAACACCACTAGTCCCAAAGAACTAGGGAATTTGATGGCGATTGTGAGTCAAGGAAATTTAGTCAGTATGCCATCACGCGATTTCATGCTCGATATCTTGCGTCGCACCCAAAGAGACACTCTGCTACCATCAGGTTTAGGAACAGGTGCAAAAGCATACCACAAAACAGGTGATATTGGCACAATGCTGGCAGATACAGGTTTAATTGTTGTTCCAACTGGCAAGCGCTACATAGCCTCTGTAATGGTACAACGTCCAGCAAACGATCCTCGCGCCGAAAAATTGATTAGCTCAATTTCTCGTGCTGCCTACCAAGAGTTTAGCCAAAATCCTGTCACACCCAGCGCCACTACAAATCCTGTACCCACAAATGGTTATCAGCCCCAGGTTGCGAATCCTGCTTTACCTAACGGTACAACAGGCACTGCGCCCATGAGCGTTTATCAGCCTCCTGTTGTTACTCCTCTACCTAACGGTATGGGAAGTACTGTACCGGCTAACGGTTATCAATCTCCAGTTATGAATCCGCAGTATTACCCTCCCAGATAAGTAGGTCGGTCGTTTCGTTGGGATTAGGCAGGGAGCAGGGGGAACTAGTGGTGTGCAAGCGCTGCACTGAATTAAAACCATAAATTATACTCCGTAGAGGCTGGCGATCGCAATTGAAGTTACAATTTCTGTTTGCAAATCAAATAGGATTGCTATACCAACTCAAAGCGGAAATAATTGTTGATTGCGAAGCCTTTGATAAAGGAGAGTTTAAAACTCAAGGCGACGGATTCGAGCGATTAAATAAGGTTTTCGGTGGAGAATTAGAGAATATTGTCATCAAGATTCATGAGAGTTTACAGCCCTGGCGAATAGAATTCGCGGCTACACAAACAAAGTCCGCCTACGCGGACTAAGGAAAAATTCAGGTTTTGTAACCCACGGAGGTGGGTTTTGCCTGTGTAGACAACAAATTACGAATTACGAATTACGAATTATGACCGCTACCACCGATATTGTTCAAAAACTCTGGATTTGGTAAACGTATTCCCTTGACTCGTGGGCATTTCTCTGAGTTTGAGCAGTGCTATGGAGATGAACCCAATGGCAATAGTCCCCGTGTCGATTTGGGAGAAAATGGGCGTTTCCGGTGCTTCACACGAGAGCAGATTACCAAGCGTAACGAAAACTTAGATATTTCCTGGCTGCGAGATGATAGCTTGCGATCGGGCGATAATTTACCAGAGCCAGAGATAATTGCAGCAGAGATTATGGAAAAGCTGCGAATTGCCACAAAGGGGATGGAAGCTTTGATGATATTGCTAGAAGGTGAAGAAGCGGCAGAGGCGGTGAGTGCTTCGGTGGGTATGCCAAGCCAACTTTAGAATAGGAATATGATGCACGAGTTTCACTCTACGGAGCAGTTAAATGACCATTGAGCAAGCCATTTTAGAAAAAGTGCGGGTATTATCACCAGAGAAGCAACAAGAGGTACTGGCGTTCATCGACCTATTGCAAGCTGACGAGTGGGAAAAGTTATACAAGGGAAAATTTAGGGAACTACAGCAGGAAATTCATATTGGAATAGAAGCAGCTGATCGGGGTGAGTTAGTGGATGCTGAAGCGGTATTTCAACGGTTACGCGAGAAACTGCAACAAAAACGCGCTCAGGCTGGTCAATGAGCAACATCTGTAGGTTTACAGTTACAGCAAGTCGAGACATTGAGGCTATCATCGATTACATTGCTGACAATAGTAGTTTTAATGCTGCGGAAAGCCTTCTCAGCAAAATGCTTTAACAGCCGACTGGCGCGAACAAAACCCAGACGTTGAACCTGCTTCAGTTTTGCTGGAGAGAGTTAGAGCATTACAACAACTTGAATTATCGAAAGCTAATTCAGATATCTCTGAATTACCTGCTCTGTCTAACAACTGGACGTGGATTGATCTTGGAACACTTGGTGAAGTAAGCGGTGGACTAACAAAAAACTCTAAAAGAGAAGATTTATCATTAGAATTTCCATATCTTCGAGTAGCTAATGTTTACGCTGATTACTTAGAACTGAACGAATGGGTAATTTATTTGTTGGAAGTCCCTAAACTAAAGTTGTTGTCTTTTAACTCTTAACTTTTTTGATACCGCATACCTGGTAGTTGCGAAACAAAACCCATAAGTTCCAACTGTAATAAAGCGCCGGAAACTGAGCCAGCAGCCATGCCGGTTTGTTGGACAATAAAATCAAAGGGTAAAGCTTCACTTGCGATCGCATCCATTACCCTTTGCAATTCTGGTGATAAAGTTGGCAAACTTAACTGTTCTGGTGCTATAGAAGCCTCAATTGCATCAATTTGTGGTATTGCTCCTAGCATGGTTAACAGTTCGTCTAGTTCTTTAAGAATGAAGGAAGCTCCCTGACTCAGCAACTTTAAGCATCCTTGGGATGGATAATCGTCCACTCTTCCAGGTAAGGCATAGACATCTCTACCAAATTCATTTGCATAGGTAGCAGTAATTAACGCACCGGATTTTAATGGCGCTTCCATTACTAGGATGGCGCGACTTAAGCCTGCAATAATTCGGTTGCGACGGGGAAAGTGAGTGCGATCGGGTGGGGTTTTTGTAGGGTACTCACTGACGACTAAACCAGCCGTCAAAATTTGCTTGTACAAATCCCGATTTTTATGTGGATAGATCACATCTACACCAGTTCCCAAAACTGCGATCGTGCGTCCACCTGCTTTCATGGCAGCGATGTGGCTTTCGGTGTCAATTCCCTCTGCCATACCAGAAACAACTGTAAAGCCATTTTTAGCCAAAGCTGTACTAATTTGGCGAGTCCAACGGATACCGTATTCTGAGGGTTGGCGTGTGCCGACAATCCCAACCATTGGTTTTTGTCCGAGATTTTCTTGGAGTTCAACTTCACCGCGATAGTACAAAATCGGCGGTGGACTCGGAGTTTCCAGCAGTAAGCGGGGATAATCTGCATCTGCTGGTGTCCAGAAATGGGAATTTTCCTGCTGGTGCTTGGTGAATAGTTGTTCTGGGTGCAAACGCGATCGCTGTTGTACTACTTTTTCTAGTGTCTGAAAACCAAAACCCTCTACTTCTCCTAACTGTACCTTAGTAGCGTTCCAAGCTGTTGCCAGCGTGCCAAAATGCTGTTGCAGCCGTCGCAGTAATACCGGCCCAATTCCTGAAATTTGTGCCCAAGCTAACCAATATGCGCCTTCTTCTACCACCGTTCTATCCTCACGCCCACTGGATTGAGTATTCCCAAATTGGGATTGTTTGTTGATGGGGATGAGGTGGATGAGGAAGCAGGGGAAGAATAATTAATGACTAATGACTAATGACTAATGACTAATGACTAATGACTAATGACTAATGACTAACCCCTTGACTTTTGACTCTTGACTCTTGACTATTAACTATTGACTATCTATCTTCTGATCTTCTGTGATGAAATATTTTTATCGTTTTTTAATAAGCCTATCTGGGTGCTTAATATTTTTACTGGTGCATAGTGGCCTTGGTTTGTTGCCTAGTTTGGCAGCCGAAAAAGTGACTATTAGATACGGATTGTTTGAGCAATCGATCCCAGTGGCAGATATACGCAACTATGGCGAGACACAAAAGGCTTCTAGCGATTTGCAATCTTTCTTAGATTACCTCAGCGCTAAGGAAAAACAGAAGTTCCAAGAAGCCCTGCAAGTGAAAATGTCGCTTGATATTGTGGCTTTAGATAAGCTGATAAACACAGGAATGGGCAAGCAAATTTTATCTTTTGCTTCTGGTGCGATCGCTCGTCGCGATCAAGCCAGTATACAAGCACTACGATCTGCCCTCATCATCGGAGCAAAATCACCAGAAGGTCTAGGAATAACCAGCTTTCTACAAGCCTATCCCAGTAATCAACTAGTTATTGATGTGTCAAAGATTAAGAAGCTAGTCGGTATGGCAAATCCCTCTGCTAGTTCTGCTGATGCGCCGCCGAAAGATGACGTAAGTTCTTCACCTTTAGGGAAAGTTGCACTACAATATCAAACACTCGCCGCCCAGGATAAACAGTTCTCCGGTTGCTTATTTGGCGATTCTATTTCGGCTGGACTTGGCAATACCCTTGGGAGTGGTACTTTTAATTTTGGGTTAAATGGTCTGAGTACAATCTCATTACTAGAACAATTAAAAAGTTTAATTCCTACCAAGGTGAAATGCGAAAAAGCGATTATTGCCATAGGTGGAAATGATGCTTTGTATAAAATTAGTGATGAGTTATTTACCAAAAATCTCCAAGAGGCGATCGCACTTCTGCGCACAATGGGAACTAAAGAGCTTTTTCTGATTCCGGCTTTTTATTCGACAGTGGCAGCAAGCTCAGATCCAACTGTAGCAGCTCCAAATTCTAAAGTGGAACAAATTAATGTTCTGATTAATCAAGTTGCTGAAACAGAAAAAGTACCAGTTGCCGCAGCCGGACTAGCACCATTATATGAAAATAATGTTTTGAAAGAAAATTTAACCAGTGATGGCGACCATCTGAATGCAGAGGGTCTGAAAATTTATCGGCAAGCATTATTACAAATCCTGGGTAAGTAATACTATTTTGAATTTTGGATTTTGGATTGACTTAAAAATCCAAAAGCTAAAATTAAATGGCTGCCAAAGCAAATATTTCTGCTGTCTTACTGTTAAGCTTTCCAATTCAAAAAACGTGCATAAAGATAAGCTATACCTTCATCAAGAACCGTCCGCACACCTTCGCTAGAACCCCACCATTTGTTTGGATTATAATCTTGTGTTGTAGCAGCAATCACACCAACATTAATTTCAGGGGTAAGTATTTTTTTAAAAAGAAACCAACTCCTGCGGGCATGAACGTCCAAGGAAAAAAGATTAATCGATTCTATTTTTAAATTTGAATTGGCTAGCCAACGCTCAAATTCAGCAGCAGATGCATAACTACGATCCTTAACCACAAAAGGTGTCGGAACAGCTACTACTTTTTCTGCTTCTAAACCGAGTTTTATGAATGTGTCAGCTGACACGTCTGCAAAGTTCTTATATCCGGTAAGATAACTTCCTTTTCCTAATGTGCCTCCGGTAGTAATTATTTGATGATAAGAACCGTTTTTAAATTCAGTCAAAGCTTTTTCTATAGCGTAATCTGGTAGCCATCCTTCAACAACTAATACTTCTGCTGATTGGATCGGGGAAGTTACGGCGAGAAATGAGTGTACATGAGTAAAAAGAAAAAATATTAAATAGGCAATCAAAGCGATCGCAATCGCCCACCCTTGAGCCGTAAGTGTCCACATTTCTTGGCGTTTGATTAGTTTGATTTTGGGAAATTTTTGACACCGACGATTTTTTATCCGCATTAAACCTTTGCTAAACGTTGTTCTTTCAAGTAGGTAAACACAGATTTATCTCCAATATCAGCAGGAATTGCTTGTACTGTTTTTCGCAAGGCAAATACTAAAAATAATATCGCCCATGTTCCTAATAAAATGCTTTCTCCCTGAGTTGGTAAAATTCCCACCAAATGTCCTAACAGCAGTAGCGGTACAATTGGGGTTAATACTTTGGTTTCCAGGCGATTGAAGCAAAAAGCCTCTTTAAAATAAATACCTGTCAAAGCTACGAAGATAAAACCAACCCCAAATAAAGTAATTGGCTGATTGTAAATAGCAAGAGCTAAAGGTTCACTACTAGTGATTGCCAAAATCACTGATGCGATAGTACCGATCGCCCAAAAAACTTGCAACGTTCGGTGCAGTGATGCCATATAGATATGGATGGTAAATAAACTTACACCAAGAGCGAGGCTAAAACAAGCATATAGAGGTGTCAGTAAAGTTACAACAGTTGGGTTATTGTTGAGTAAAATCAAGGCGCTGCCGATGGCAAAGCTCAGTGCTGCTACCATTAATCCAGCGCGATAGATAATTACGCCAGTGCGATCGCTCTGAGTAATTGTAAATTCTCCAAACTGACCTTGATAAACTTCTGGTGCAGAGAGTGTTTGTGTAGTCATAGTTAAGAATATAATTATGATTCTCTAGTAGAGTACAACAGGAAATTGCTCAAGGGTTACTTTTATTATTATGAGCAATAAGGCGAACTTCATGTCACCATTCCTAAACTTACGTCTTTTAGCAGTTGCTTTCTGGAAATTTTTGTCGAATTGTCACTACCTACGGTGAGTGTAACTGCTTGTTTTTAAGTGGTGTGTAGTTGCCCACCCTCCGTTTTATATCTAGGATTTTTCCTTTCTTTGCCTTTCCCACAAATCAGCAACAGGCACTTTGCAGTCTGATGATTTTTCACTGTCTTAACTTTAGCAATATTCACTGGTCTGATTTTCTTAAAAAAACAAGACTTCTAGCACATCTTGTAAATTAATCTGTAATTGTGAGTGAGCATCTCCGCAATTAATGGCAATTTCTACCCAGCCGTGACTGCCAACTAAAGCTATTATCTCTCCCACTTTGACCTCACTGTAAGTTTCACAGCCTGGTACACTCAATCCGGCAACTTGCACATACCAACTTTTGCCTTGCACGTAACTGGCTGGAATGTTACTCACTAGGTTGCCAAAGTGGTCAATATATTGAATGCAACCCACTACACTGGTGGTTGTCTGCTTGCAGTTACCTATATCCAGGTTTACCAAACTTACTAGTTCGATTTCTTGTCCTAGATGTTTGAAGGGGACACCACTAGCAAGATTAGCTGCCACTGGTGCAAAGATATCCCTACCGTGAAAAGTCTTGCTTGGTTGAGGAGTGCGCCAATAATTAAGATTTGTAAGTTCGACGGCTGCGATCGCAGGACTTTGACTAAGTACGCCGCTGAATATACCATTATCTGGCCCAACCAAAAACCCTTGAGCAAATTCTAGTGCGATCGCTCGTCGCTTGCTTCCCACACCTGGATCGACTACTGCCAGATGCACTGTCCCAACTGGAAAATGGGCATAAGCATTCATCAGGCTAAACCTTGCTGCGACAATATCTTGCGGCGGAATTTGGTGCGTTAAGTCTACTACCCTCAGTCTAGGGTTGATTTGGGCTATGACTCCCTTAATTATGCCTACATAAACGTCGCGATCGCCGAAATCGCTCAGTAAAGTCACAAGGGGTTGTCGATCTATCTGGTTATTAGACATATTTTGGTAAAAATATATAAAAAATATATTTTCTGTAGCAACAGCTACAAAATGTGTGCTATGTTAAGAATACAAGACATAAATTGAAAAATTAAAGCAGGTAATCACTATGAGTCAAAATAGACTACAAAGTTTGAGCAAATCACGAGAAACTCACAGAGCGAATATTCAAAGAAGCCTAGAGCATCGCTTGGAAATAGCTAGAGCAAAAGGCGACGAACAGCTAATTCGTCAACTGGAAGCTGAAATGAGGTATTCCAGCTAAATCAAGTTTTCATTGTTCATAGTTTTGTTGTGTAACCCGCTACGGCGGGTTTTTTCTTTTTAGATAGGGAGTTTCCTGGCAATTTCGCTCTGACAGCGTTTTGCAATTAATTGAATTACCCCACTTCCTACTCCCTCCTCACGCTCCTGGCTCAACACCCAAGGCTCGTAACTGTGCTGCCAAGCGTTCAACCCGTTGCAGAGCAGTTTCTTTAGCTTCTCGCTCTTGTTCGGCTCGTTCTGCACCAGTAGGAATCACATTACCTTCAGTGTCACACCACCGCAACCAAACATCCCGCTTACCTTCATACGCACCTTCCCACAAACATAAACCTAACTCAACTTCAGTCAGCCATTGCTCGCTTGTGGGTATATATTGCCGTCCTCGCAACTCATACATCTGTAGAATTTCACCACCAAGTTGCTGAGTTGGGTCAAAGATAATGTAGTACATTACCCGCATCCTGGCATACTCTAATAATTTTCGCCCTGTTTCATTGCCTTCTCGATTGGAGACAATTTCAATTACTACCTCTGGCGGTTTGCCAAACTCCCAAAAGAAATAGGAGCGATGTTTTTTTTCCCACCAGTTTTCTGCTATCTGTACATCTAGGCTCAAAAATACATCTGGCACAATCGGCGGTTGCTTACCAGTGGTAAATAAACCCACATTGGCAGCAACGAGAAACCCTTGGGCATTACTTGGCCCGTTCCAAGAACTGTAAAGGGTTTCTGTTAGTAATCTTTGTTGTTTTTCTGATCGTAAATTATCCAAGGATTCATCGTCTTCTGTCACCAGAAGACTAACATCTGGTAACAAATCTTCTGGTAAGAAGCCAGCGTCTGTCAAGGTAATAGATTCACTCATAAGAAATACTGGAGATAGCAGCTTAATTCTATTGTGGCAGCAGCATCAATTCCCTTCACCTTACTTAAGTACAACACAAAAATCTCGTGCAGCAGTTTTGAGGGAGGATAAGGTTAGCACTTCCATTTTTTAAATAGCCAAAGTTAATTGTTGCCAACCAGATTTACTCAATTCAAAGTTTGTCTGACCGATTCTTTTGCACACCCACTCTAAAGTAGAGAAGAATGAAAGTGAGGTCAAAACTGTACTGCACCGAAGCGAGAACCACTATAGCGATCGCTATCGCACCCTTCGACCCTATTGAAGTCAGAGATTAAGGTAAAATTATAAGTAAAAGTATTAAGAATTTTAAAGAAAATAATCAATGTCCAGCATTTCTCTTGACAAAAGTAACTCTCATGTCACCGTTATTGGCGCAGGAATAGGTGGACTGACTGCTGGGGCATTATTAGCTCATAGAGGTTATAGTGTCTTAATTTTGGATCAAGCCCTCGTACCAGGAGGCTGTGCTTCGACGTTTAAACGCCAGGGATTTACCTTTGATGTGGGAGCAACTCAGGTGGCGGGGTTGGAACCAGGGGGAATTCACCACCGGATTTTCTCAGAATTGTCAATTGATTTGCCACAAGCAACGCCTTGCGACCCTGCTTGTGCGGTGTATTTACCTGGGGAAAGCACACCCATCAACGTTTGGCGCGACCAAGAGAAATGGCAAGAGGAACGACAAAAACAGTTTCCTAGTAGCGAACCATTTTGGCAGTTGATGGCAACTTTATTTGATGCTAGTTGGGAATTTCAAGGACGCGACCCAGTGCTACCACCGCGTAATTTATGGGATTTGTGGCAGCTAACTCAGGCGGTGCGTCCGAGTACATTAATTACTGTACCCTTCACCTTGTTTACGGTAGGAGATGCTTTACGGTTATGTGGATTGGGAAATGACCGACGACTGAGAACTTTTTTGGATTTGCAACTGAAGTTATACTCCCAGGTAGATGCAGACGAGACAGCATTACTTTATGCAGCAACGGCGTTGAGTGTATCCCAACTGCCCCAAGGATTGTTTCACCTCCAGGGAAGTATGCAAGTATTAAGCGATCGCTTGGTACAATCTTTAGAAAGAGATGGCGGCAAACTATTGATGCGCCACACTGTAGAAGAAATCAAAGTAGAAAACGGCAAAGCCAGTGCTGTTGTTATTAGAAACCAGAAAACTGGTGAAGTTTGGACAGAAGCAGCCGACCACATAGTTAGCAACGTCACCGTGCAAAATTTGGTGCAGTTATTGGGGGAACAAGCGCCATCTGGTTATAAAAACCGGGTGGAAAAACTGCCCCAAGCATCGGGTGCTTTTGTGGTCTATTTGGGTGTAGATGCCAGTGCGATTCCGCCTGAGTGTCCTCCCCATCTCCAATTTCTGTACGATGTCAATGGCCCCATTGGCGAAAATAATTCCCTGTTTGTTTCCGTCAGTCATCCTGGAGATGGCCGCGCACCAGAAGGGAAAGCGACAATTATTGCTTCATCATTTGTCGATCCTGCACAGTGGTGGCAGACTGATGATTATGAAGGACTAAAAGAAAAGTTTACCCAAGAAGCGATCGCTCGTCTTGCTCAATACTTTTATCTCAAACCAGAAACGATTATTCATCAAGAAGCCGCAACACCGCGCACCTTTGCTCATTTCACAGCACGCGATCGCGGTATAGTTGGCGGTATTGGTCAAAGAATACCCACCTTTGGCCCCTTTGGGTTCGCCAATCGGACACCCATCCAAAATTTGTGGTTAGTTGGTGATTCCACCCATCCCGGCGAAGGTACTGCTGGGGTGAGTTATTCGGCGCTGACGGTAGTTAGGCAAATTGAAGCGCAAATGTAGTATTTTGTAAAGTTAGTAATGAAGAGTTTGTAGTAAGGACTTTAGTGCTTATAAAATAACGACTAAAGTCCTTACTACAAACTTGTTTACAACTATTTAGATAGAGCAAAAATTTTATTAAAAACTATAAATCATACTTATAACCGATGCCAGACAGGACAAAAAACTGATGAAATAAGGTTAGTGTTGCGAATCTGGAGTAATGACAGACAGAGTTTTAATTCTTGGAGGAAGAGGGCGGATTGGTAGCAGTGTTGCCGAGGATCTAGCTACCCATACGCAAGCAAAAATTACGATTACTGGACGTTCTGCGGAGTTTGGGAAAGCTGTAAGCTTGTCTTCGGGGGGACAAGTGCAGTTTTTGATATTAGACTTGGTAGAAGTTGACAAGCTGCGAGATGCGATCGCAAACTCTAACTTAGTTATTCATTGTGCTGGGCCATTTCACTATCGAGATACTAATGTTCTCGAAACCTGTATTGCTGAAGGCATTAATTATTTAGATGTCAGCGACCACCGTTCTTATACCAGCAAGGCTCTGAATTATCATGAAAAAGCTGCTGCTGCTGGCGTAACGGCAATTATTAATACTGGCATTTTCCCTGGTATTTCTAACAGCATGGTACGCCAGGGAGTTGAACAATTTGAGCGACCAGAAAAAATCCATTTAAGTTATTTAGTTTCTGGTTCTGGTGGTGCTGGCATTACAGTCATGCGGACAACTTTTCTAGGGTTGCAGTATCCTTTTGAGGCTTGGATAAATGGAAAATGGGAAATAGTCAAGCCTTATAGTGAAAGAGAAGTAGTTGAGTTTCCATCTCCATATAGACGCAGCGGAGTTTACTGGTTTGATATGCCAGAAACCTTTACACTACCCCATGCATTCCCATCAGTGAAAACTGTAATTACTAAGTTTGGCTCTGTTCCAGATTTCTATAATCATCTAACTTGGATTGCGGCACACGTTTTTCCCAAGTGGTTAATGCAACGTCGTTACATGATTGAATTTCTGTCTCATGTCAGCCATTCAATGACAGATGTCACTAATAATTTTAGTGGAATTGGAGTAGCAGTTCGTTCAGAAGTTACAGGGGAAAAAAATGGTGAGACAGCCGTTTATTGTTCAACTGTAGTGCATGAAAATACAGCAGTGGCTTCTGGTTACGGTACAGGTAGTATTGCCCAATTATTGCTAGAAGGTAAACTCAAAAAACCAGGTGTTTTTCCTGTAGAAGAAGCATTACCAACAAATTTATTTGAAGAGGTAATGCAAAGCCGAGGAATTAAAATTAATCACAGTTGGTCATAAGTCAATACGCTTGGTTTAAGCATTTTTTCTCTTCTCTCTCTTTCCTCTGCGCCTCTGCGGTTAGATTAAACAATTTGAATTTGATAAAGAGTTTTAGCCTTAACCCAAGCGTATTGGGTCATAAGTGTCTATCGGATAAAAAATTATACCAATTTGAAAAATGATTGCGACAGATGGAAAACTGAAACACTTATCCAATGGATGTTTCACAATCCAAAATCTAAAATCCAAAATGGTATTAAAAATGTCAGTCTACTTGAGTAGATTTGAGCTATTAGTCTAGAGCTGGAGTTCTGGATGGTATATTAGTAAGCACAACAATTTGTGACTATTTTTAAAGAGGGACACGGTTAAAATTACACAACTTTGTGCTACTACTAAAACATTTGTGAACAATCAAATCCGCGACTTCCTTTAAAAAGTCGCGGATTTTAGTCTTGTGAATAAGATTACTATAAGGAAAAATTAATATACCTTGAGGTAGAAGAAAGAACTGTACCTAAACACTTAGGATGCCTTTGAGCCTCAGATATTTAATCTATCTTATACCTCAAAAGGCTCATAGCAAAAGATTAGGAGATTTTTTTCATGCAAAAAATTCTATTAAGTTTAAAACAAGCATTACGTTCAAGCTTTTTGGTTGTTAGCTTGATGGTTTTCATCAGCTTGACAGGTTCCTTCATTTTTGTTCAGCAAAGTAGTTATGCAACTACTCTTGAAGAATTAAAACTAGTACCCCCAGAGTATAAACCAAATTCTGAAGAAAAAATTAATCGTGCTAACGAATACGACCCAGGTGTTGGCATTCAAGAAGAAGACAGAGAAAAAGCTTATGAGCAAGCAATCAAAGATTCAAAAAATCTTACTACTATAGAGAAGACTTACGAAAGAAATTTGAAGGCTGAACAAGAACAAAATCCACCAGAAAGTTTTGGTGAAAAAGCGAAAGGAGTTCTTGAAAAAGTTACAGGTAAATAGGGAATCTAGACCTAACCCGAACCCCTTTCCGATAAAAAAATGGGAATTGAAGACTAAAACCGCCTCTCAAATTTGGAGTAAGGTTCATAAAATTAAACTGTAGCGACTGTCTTGAAAGTCGCTACGTACAAAAATGGCTTTTACTCAAATTCATCTATTGTAGTGGGAGTGGTAGTCTTTCTCTTGTTAGCAAAATTGCGCTCATACCACTTCATTAATGGAGTTGCACTAATTCCATGCACAATTACTGAGGCTACAATAGTAGTGTAAGTTATCCAAGCAATTTGTTCGGCTGCTTCACCTTTCAAGCCATGACCAAAGGCATAAGCTAGATAATATAAAGAACCAACACCGCGAATACCAAACCATCCAAATAACCACCGAGTTCCTGGGTGGAAGGTTCGGCGGCGTGAATCTAGAGGACGTTTACCTATTGTGCTAATCCAAACTCCTAAAGGTCTGATGATCAAGAATAACAAAATTATTACTAACACAGATTGCATAGCATAATTAAGCATTGGTTTCAATAATAATATTGAACCTAATAGTAAAATTGTCCCAACTTCTAGTAGCTTTTCTACTTGCTCAACAAATTCTAATTGTTCTATCGGTTTTTCAGAATTTCTGTAACTGCGTTGGACAACTAACCCAGCAACAAATACCGCCAAAAATCCATAGCCATTAACCATTTCTGTTAATGAATAAGTTATGAGAATGGTGCTGATAGCAATAAAATCTTCCATTAACTCATCAGCAGGACGGCGTTTTTGAATTATTTGCTCAATCCAAACGATAGATTTGGCAACAACAATTCCCATAACAATACCAGATGCGATCGCCCATATTAAATCAACCGTAATCCACTGTTGAAGCCAGTTACCCCAGTTGTCATCTTCTAAGGCATGAATGCCAAAATAAACGAAGGGAAAAGCTAAAGCATCATTTAACCCACCTTCAGAAGTTAAACCAAATCTCAACTCATCTTGGTCATTTGCACTGGTGAGTTGTACTTCTGATGCTAATACTGGATCGGTAGGTGCGAGAATTGCTCCTAATAAAATTGCTTCTCCCCAATTCATCCCTAAAAACAATTTACCCACAACAGCCAGAGCAAAAATTGAAATTGGCATCAAAAATAGAATCAATCGCACCGTAATATCCCAAACCCCCAACTTTAGAGGCCGAACAATTCTTAAACCGCAGCTAAACACAGAAATAATTACTACAAGTTCTGTTATTTTCTCCAGCAGTTCGGTGTTAAAAACGTCATCTCGACGCAATTGAATCAGCCCTAAGCCATAAGGTCCTAGAAAAATACCAACCACTAGGTAGATAATGGCAAAAGAAAGAGGTAAGCGAGTAATCCAACCTGAGCCTAAAGTTACAATCAACAAAAGTAGACCAATCACAAATAGGTCAAGAATATAGATATCTACCATATAGCGATTTATATAAATATAAGGTGTTGCTTTGTAAGCTTAGTTGCAATAGCTTTGTATTAGAATTTACCTATGGGCAGATTTTCGGGGATTAAGAATTCAGAGACATCACCAAATTGCAGAAGAAAGGAATAGATAAATTTGGCGTTGGTTTTGCCCATTGTAGAAATCGCACTTTGATTATTTGTTAGAAGTCCTTTAACAATCCGATGTAGCACAGGAATATTCCTAAGACATACCTATACGCTTTATACGCTTTTACGAATGGTTTGTAAGCTAAACGACATCTAATCCAAAATTTATATAACTCTTGTGGCATAGACCGAAAAGCCTATGCTAATTATGCAAGTTAAACGAGGAACAGCTTAATCGTGTCCGGTTAAAGACTTATGATTACAGCTATTTTCAGGTAAATAGCTGTAAGACCGGAGAGGGGAGGGATTTTTGGGCTTTCTGCATAGATTTGGGAATATAGCTAATTAGCCGGACATGATATATTTCCTACTTTCTGACTCAGATATCGCCCAATTTAGTACAAATATACTATAATGGGTATAGCGTCCACAAAGCCTAGCCAAATGCATAATGGCTCTGTGAAAACCTTCTGGAAGATGGATTCAAGGGTTAGTTCGATGATGAAGCATTATATTCTCAACCTCAATCCGACTGCCAAGCATGAATGGGATCGGTGTATTTTACGCGATCCGCTGACTGCCAAACGCCCAGACATTGCTAAACTAATCGCCGAAGCAGTTGGTGCTGATACAGGTAGTTATTTGGTCAGCGTGAATATTGAAGTTCAAGTTTTGCAGCAAGCGGCAGTACCTCAAGCCGAACAACTCTCGCTTTCATTTCCAGAGGTGAGTGTGCCCTCACAACCACAACTGCGGGAAGTAGCTTAATGCGATCGCCTGGAATATCTGCGTCATAAGTTTATTGTGGCTAAGTTGGAAGCCAGATTAGCGTAGCTTGCCGCTGTAGGCATTGCTCAATAACTCTCTGATTTTGAATCTCGTGAATTAGTTGGTTTGTAATCACACGCATAAACCCCAGATGTGAATCTGGGGTTATCTAAACAAAATCGGTGATTGTAGATTAGTCAATTAATGATAATCTGTGGGACAGTAATTGGAAAATTTGCTGATTAATAGTTGCAACATCAAAACGCTGACTAGCAGTAGCCCTGGCATTATTAGCTATAGTCGCAATTATTTCCGTCTCCTGTAAACAAGTGATAATTACTTGTGCAAGTTCCTGGGGTTTTCCTGGTGTCACTAAAAAACCATTAAGTCCATGTTCTACTAATTCCATTGCACCCCCAGCTTTGGCTGCAACTACAGTTTTTCCACATAGCATTGCCTCTACAATCACTCTACCAAAGGGTTCTGGCGAAGTAGATGTATGTGCCACCAAGTCACAAGCTGCCATTAACTGAGGAATATCAGAACGAAATCCTAAGAATTTAACGCGGTTTTCTAATCCCAGTTCACTAACTTGTTGGTGCAACTTTTGGACATAATCTTGTTCGCCAAACAATGCGTCACCCACTAAAATTGCTGTTACATCATGGGGACATTTAGCAAGGGCATCAATTAAAATATGCTGGCCTTTCCAAGGTGCAAGACGGCTGAAGTGTCCAACGACAAATTTTCCTTCTAGTCCTAACTGTTGCTGTAATTGCTTAATGTCAGACTCATCAGTTTGATAACTTTTTGGATTAAAACCGTTATAAACAACTTCGATGATATCTGGGCGGCCTCCTGCTTGTACGAAGGCAGTTTGACTAGCTTGAGAATTAGCAATTACTAATGATGCAAAACGATTAGCTAAGTTAACAGCAATGCGAAGATTAGTTTGGCTAAAATGTTCTTTGGAAAGAATATCATGTAAATGATAAACCAGAGGACGACGACTGAAAAAACTTGCCAACGCTCCGACAACTAATGCTTTTTGGGTGTTGGCATAGATTAAATCGTATTCACGCGCTTTTTTAACTACCTTAATAATCAAAGGTGCAAGTTGTCCCAAACTCTTGAATCCTTGTAGCAAACTGCTTTCTTTGCGAACTTGGATTACTTGAGTTGCGAGAACTTCTACTGGAATATGATTTTGTTGTAGTAAATCTTTAAATGAACCATCTGCAAATAAACCTACCAAAGCGCGATCGCCATAAGGTTTAGCAATATCTATTAAACATAATTCGGCACCGCCTGGTTTACCGCTTTGATCTAAGAAAAGAATTCTCATTAAACCTCTATTTTATCTAATTTGGCTCATGTAGTGCCCTTGGCATTTATTAAACTTACTTGTTTAAGCTAATAAAACATTCCGTACTTGTTGGGCAATTTGATTCCAGTCGTAATTTGTGGTGGCGTAGTGGCGACAGTCCGATCGTGAAGGTATGGGGATATTTCCCAAAAGTGCTTGTTCTAATTTTTCGGCAATGTCTGAAGCGTCTGTTGAAGTCGTAATTAAATCGGGTGAAAATTCTGATAAAATTTCTGGCATTCCCCCAACTGGAGTACACAAAACAGGAGTACCACAGGCTAGAGACTCAACTATTACTAATCCAAATCCTTCAAAAGATTGGCTAGGCATAATAGTCAATTCAGCCGCTTGATAAGCTATAGGTAATTGCTCATCAGGGAGAAAACCTAAAAATTTAACGTTGTCATCTAGTCCTAATTCTGTAACCTGTTGTTGTAGTGCGGCTTGGATGTGACCACGGCCTGCGATCGCTAGCCAAACATCTGGTATTCTGGGCTTAATTATAGCCAGAGCTTGCAATAATTTGTCAACTCCGGTTCGATGTACTAAACGGCGTGATGTAAATATAATCCGGCGATTAATAGGCCAGCCTAGCTTTGCACAAGCCTCTTGGGGTGATAAATTTGGTTGAAACCAATTAATATCAACTCCACCGGGAATAACATTAATTTTACTCCACGGTACTTGATATTTATCATGTAGAATTTTACCAAAAGCTTTGCTCAAAACAATGAAGCGATCGCAGCGATTATAAGTGTTTTGTTCTATTAACCAGTGCTTAATTAAAAGACTGAGGTTTTTATTAACTACCTCTTGCTTGCTCTCAAAAGCCCAAGGTCCATGAAAGTTAAAAGTGACTGGTACTCCCTTTGGCAAAATATCTAAAATCGGAAAGCTGTATAATGCAAAGTGCAAATTAATAGCATCTGGTTTGCTGGTTCTTGTTTTCTGAAAATTCGTGCGAATCGACCATAATCTTTGCCAAATAGCACTATCGGGACTCGCCAAGTTAGTCAACTTAATCGGCGAATTTAGTTCAGCTTCTGGTAAACCGACTCCGCATAATTCAATCTGGTCTTGATTTGCTGCTAATTTATGAGTTAGTTCGTAAATATACCTTTCTAGTCCTCCGGGACTTTTGGGAAACCAGCCTAATCCCAGAGTGAGAATAGATGCAGAAGATGAAGTAAAATTTTTTAGTTTATTTTCCACTAATGTATCTCCTATAAATATAATAAAACAGGCGCACATCTGTGCGCTTTTATATCTGTATCCAAACCTGAATCAATAGAATTTATGAATACACATTACCAATAATAACTTTCGTATATAAAACCAATTTATAAACTATTTATATATCAACGTCAACAAGGAATTAAAGCTGTATTTTTATTAACTATATAACACCGAGATAGATATATATGATACCTATCAACTCAGAAATATGAATGCTATATAAGGAGAGAGAAAAGCTGCTATAAAGTAATAAATATATAAGATTTTTGTATTAATGTTTACCATTATGTTTTAAAAACAAGTAAATATTAATACCTTAACTCGACTATATCCATTTTTGTCGCAACGCGATCGCCTAAGCTGAAACTTCTGCGGGAAGGTAGGTTTATTTGTTTAAGTTTATCAATATCTGTGACGTGGAAAAAGTATGTACCCAAAAGCTAGAATTTTTACCGGATAAATAACAATACGGTTCAGTTAAGGCTAAAACTCTTTGCCAAGGTTATTTTTTAACGAACCGCCAAGAACGCCAAGAACGCAGAGAGAAGAAAGAAATGCTTAACTGAACCGTATTGGAATAAAGAAAACCAAGTTATTAATTTTGGATAAAGTCGAGCTTAAATAATGTTTTAAAGATATTAACTGAAAATTTAAAGAATAAGGGTAGCTACATAAAGCTTATGTAAAATAATTTGCTACTTATATATTGCTCTGCAATCACTCTATTCAACGAAAAATATCAGCCCAATTTGAAAGCAAGAGTGATTAGGGTAATAAATAATGCTAACGCTTAGTACTTGTTTCGTGCGCTGATTGGTAGAGAACTAAGGCGTTTCCACGTAAAATTGCTACAGAAATTGTCTCAGCTTCAGCTACAGTAATGTCAGAATCTGTAATTGCTTGCTCTAGCACTTCCCCTAAAACCTGGCGACCCCATTTTGCACCCAAGTAGTACAATTCTGGAATTGAGTGGGCATCAGAAGAATACATCAATTTAGTAGTGGGAGTTAATTCTAACATCTGCCTGATTGCTTCCCGCATTCCAGATACGCTTAAAAAGGGTATTGCCAAACCGAAATCTAGATAAACTTGGGGATATACAGAAGCTAAATAACCAGCCTGCTGCATATAAGGATATGAAGCGTGTAGCAATACTATTGGTACATGACGATACTGGGGTAACTCTAATAAATATCGCAGATTTAGAGGATTAGCTAATCGTAAATCCAAGCTGGGATCGCCGTAGCCAGTATGAAATTGTACTGGTAAGCGGTATTTTGCTGCTACTGATAATGCCTGTTGTAACAAAAAATCTATCAGCGGTTTATCTGTCAGTCGCAGAGGTTGATTGTGCAGTTGTTGCTTGAGGTTGTCAAAGTTAGCCGCCGCCACCTCGTCAGTTACCGATTGAATATCCAAACCGCTCCGGTAACAGGCAATACTTTTAAAAGCTACTACTCCCAGCGGTGGGGGATCGAGTTCACTGTTGAATCTGGCTAGGAAAGTAGCAAAATCAGGAGATTGCGGAATTAGCTGTTCTGCTAATAGTTCTAATCTCAGAATTCGTTGCACAGGAATAAACCTTTCATGCCACGACAGAGGTAGGATAGTTTCTGGCTGCAAACCATCATCTAAGTAAATCGCCTCTAGGTTAGCAGCCTGAAAATAAATCTGCGTTAGTTCTTCTAATCCTAGACTTTCGCGCCGTGCCAAAATTGCTGTTTCTTCAGCTTCACAGTTTAATAAAGCGGCAATCTCGCGCAAGCTACGCCGATAAAAGAAGGTATGACGGGCATGGTAGTTAATTATTTCTGGATCGTAGCCTTCAGTAAAGGCAGCCGCATAAGGAGACTGGGCAGCTACTTCTGGTTTTAAGATGTTGTGGGCGTGTTGGTCAATTAAAGGAATATCAGCCAGATTCATTTTTAGTAGGGAGTAGAGAGTGGGGTGCTAGTATTTTTCTAATAATGCTTTCACTTCTGCCGTTAATTCCCAATCTTTCATTGCTTGCCACTCTGCTTGACGCACTGCTAAGAACGCTTTGCCTAACTGGGGATTTAAAGCTGTTAATAGGATATCGTCTTGCTGGAGGTGAGTCGATCGCTTGCCCCAAATTATTTGGTAATGGGTCTATTGCATTAGCACTGCGTTCTTCAATTGATAAATATCCAGGGTCTTGATTTACTGGGTTTGGTGGTGTGAGACTGCGCTGCACGCCATCAAGTCCGGCTGCGATCGCTGCTCCTAAAGCTAAGTAAGGATTAGCTGAGGCATCTACAGTTTTCAATTCAAAGTGGCTGGGACAGCCCAAAGCAGGGTTACTAGGGACTCTAACGGCAGCCTCCCGATTATCTAATCCCCAACAACGGAAAGCACCACTCCAACTATGAGGAAGAATGCGGCGATAAGAATTAGTACTTGGGGTAGTTAGTGCCATCAGTGCCGGCAGATGGTGTAGGATACCAGCGATAAATTGTAATGCCACCTCAGAAAGACCATAGATACTCTGAGGATCGGGTAATAGGTTTTTCTCCCTATGCCAAAGGCTCAGATGGATATGACAACCACTACCCGCTGCATCCGGGAAAATTTTGGGTAAAAATGAAGCGATGAGGTTGTGGCGGTGGGCGATCGCTCTGACAGTTTCTCGAAAAGCAATTTGCCAGTCAGCTGCTTGTAAAGCATCGGTATAGCGCATGGAAATTTCTTGCTGACCTGGGCCTGATTCAGGATAATACTGTTCGACAGGTATACCTTGGGCAATAAGTGCATCAGCGATTTCATCAATTACTTCGCGGTGGAGATCCATCGCCTGAGTTGAAGCAAAAACTGTGGAGTCAGCCGGAATGATGCCATCAGGTGTTTGCCGTAGTAAATAAAACTCATTTTCAAAGGCTGCCCGTACTTCCCAACCAGTTGATTTAGCTGCCGCAATCATCCGCTTCAAGAAGTTTCGCGGGCATAATCCCCAAGCAGCACCATCTAATACCATATTGCCCATGACACGAGCATGACCAAAACTATAAGGTAAAGGCTTGAGGCTAGACCAATCTGGCACTAAGCGAATTTCACCTACTGGCCCTAAATTTGTTTCTGGCACAACTGCATCATACATTACGGGAATTCCCTGCTGCCCTACAGAAATCCCTACTCCATGTTCAAAGTAGTGAGCTAACATTCCCAGATGCACAGCTTTGCCACGGATAATATTAGCATTATTGCACCAAATAACTCGCACAAATTTAACATCAGCTTCTTCAAGATATTTTCGTATTTTTTTAAAGTTATTTTTTTCAGCCATTGTTAGTTATTTTTATTTTTACTCTGTTATTTTCTCATGAAAGTTATGGCAGAGTAATATCAGATGCCGTGTCCATACATAGACGGTATCTTAACCACTTCAAAATAGTTATATTTTTTTACGGATTTCATAAACAATGATTGTATATAAATAATTAAAACCTGAAAATTATATGATAAATAAATTACTGACGCAGTTAAAAAAACTACGTCACAAGCTCAATCAGCACATTAAAAAATTATCTAATCCTAGATATTTACAAAGAAATAAAACGTTCAAATTTTTACTCAGTCTGACTATTGGAGTCATTGTTACTACCCTTGGAATTACAACAGACTGGGCGACGACTGGAACACGCACGCTTACACATAATACTATTGGTAGTGAAAATCTGCGGGTACAAAATAATACTGGAATGCCCACACTTACACACAAAATATCGTCAATCAATAATACTATTGGCAGCGAACGTCTGTGGGGACAAAACAATACTGAAATACCCACACTTACACACAAAATATCGCCAATAAGTAATACTATTGGCAGTGAAAATCTGCTAGTACAAAATAATACTGAAACATCCGCGCTTAACTACAAAACATCGTGGATAGGTAATACTATTGGCAGTGGAAATCTGCGGGTACAAAACAATATTGAGGGCATGTATGTTGCTCCTGATGGCACAGTTTATACTAATAGCCATTGGGATGAGGCGGCAATGGAAGCAGGAATATATAAAGATGGTAAAGTTATTGCTGCCCTTGGGGATACTCACGGCTGGAGTCGTGGCGGTGGCAAAGCTGTAACCGCAAATAGTAAATATGTTTACATTGCCATGACTCAAGGTTCGAGGGGCGATACAAAAGAAGATTACCCATCAGAAGGAACAACTTGGTATAGCGTTAGACGCTATGACTTGTCAGGAAAACCTGCGCCGTTTCCGAATGGACGTGGTTGGGATAAAAGTATGTTGATTACCAGTACTAAAAGTGAAGTTACTGGATTAGCAACTGTGGGAAGCGAGTTGTATGTGAGTGATTTTGCTGCTAGCCGTATTCGTGTTTATGATACTGAGACGATGAAGGAACTCCGCAGCTTTACCGTTGCTAATCCGGGAGCAATAACTATCGATCCACAAAAAAATCTGTGGATTATTCAAAGTAAAAATGGTAGTAAGCCTGCAAAAATTTTACATTATTCCCAAAGTGGAAAGCAATTGCCGCAACAGATTGCAGATATCGTCGAACCAACAGCGATCGCTATTAATCATCAAGGTAAGCTGTTAGTAGCAGAAAATGGACCGCGTCAGCAAATGTTGACTTATGATATCAAAGATCGGCCAGTGCAGGTGAGTAGTTTTGGTTCTAAAGGCGGTATCTATGCAGGAGTTCCTGGTGAAGTTCGAGATTTGAAACTTTACGGACTTACCGGAGTCGGTACAGATGCTTCAGGGAATATCTATATAAATAGTAATGGTTTCAACAAATCAGGAACAGATTTGCGGAAATTTTCGCCATCGGGAAAACTAATGTGGCGATCGCTGGGATTGATATTCGTCGATAATGCAGATGCCGATCCTAAAACTGATGGTGTAGATTTATTCACCAAACAAGAACACTATTTGATGGATTACAGTAAGGCTGCTGGTAAGCAATGGATTTACAAAGCCTACACCTTAAATGCTTTCAAATATCCTCAAGATCCACGTCTGCATACATCCCCAGATGGAACCTTTGTTCGCCGCATCCAAGGGAAGCCGTTTTTGTTCCTCACAGATATGTATAACAGCTTTCTGCAAATATATCGTTTTAATCCCGCTACAGATGGTAAAGTTGCCATCCCCGCCGGCATGTTTGTCGGTACTAATGGCGCAGATAAACCATTTATTACCGGAAATTGGCCACCGCATCAACCAGAACAAGGGGAATGGATCTGGCGCGATCGCAACGGTAATGGCAAATTTGAAAAGAACGAATACGATCGCAGCAAAGATTATCCTCATCTTGGTGGCTGGTGGGTAGACAGTAAAGGAGATGTTTGGAAAGCTTTGCGAACAGAAGATGGCATTCGACACTATCCTTTACAGGGAATAGATCCTAAAGGCAACCCCATCTACAGCTATAGTTCGATGGAAAAGCAAACTACTCCCAAAATATTTAACGACTTGCGGCGGATCGAATATTTCCCTGAAACAGATAGTATGTTTTTGTCAGGCTTTACGGTAGATCGCCCTGCATTTGGTGACGATGCTGGAGTTGCTGGATCTGAGATTGCCCGTTTTGACAATTGGAGTAAAGGAAATCGTACTCCCAAATGGCGGATTGTAATACCCTATGACAGCACCGGGAAGCGTGAAGTGTCTACAGCAGCAATTAGTGTGACGGGAGACTATGTATTTGCCGTGACAGTCAAAACCGCAGAAGTATATGTCTACAATGCCAAGACGGGAGCGCAAGTACAACAGTTAAAACCAGGCCCAGAAGTTGGCAGCGAAAGTGGCTGGATTGATATACCCTACGGTATTCGCGCTTTTCGGCGTTCCAATGGTGAGCATCTGGTATTTGTGGAAGAAAATTGGAAAGGAAAAGTGATTATGTATCGGCTGGCGGGGTGAGTATTTACAGCAATTACGAAATCACACAGCTTTCAATACTGCTCGTTAAGAATTTTAAACTGGAATTTGGTTTGGGGAAAAGTGAAAGGGGTAAAGCTATGGAATTTTCCCTTCCCCTTTAACCTTTCCCCAGTCTAGTATTGCTATATGTACAAAAATATGTGGTTAAATGTATCGCAGATTTAATGTCAATTATTTTGTCATTTCCTATTTAGCCTTCACCCGCGCCTGCTTCACCATTGCAATCAAAGTTTGATGAGCATCTTCCGCATCTACTAAAACACGATCGAATTGAATGCGAACTGGTACAGTTTCCCCATTGACTTGCGCTGTTAAATCCATACCCTGTGCATCAATTGACAGCATTTCGGCTGCGGTTGCATCAGTGACACCACCAAAAGCTTTAGCATAAATAACTACAGCATCAGCATGATCGTCATTCATGTGCTTGCAGATGCGCGAACTAATTTCAGCAGAGAAACCATTAGACATTGTGAACTCAAAAGTGATGAATATGGCAAGAGCCTAAATTCTCGGCTAAGTAGTTTAAATTAGCAGAAAAACCTAGTCTTACGCCACTGATATTATAAGTTATATCTAAAAAACAATTGTCGTTGTATATATTTGATAAGTTAATTTTATTACTCGTACAAAAATTAAATTAAAATAAGCATTATCCAGTATTTTTACCTTTCATTGCGGAAAGCAGACAGCGTAAACTGTAGCAGAAGTATTAGCCAAAACTATTGCAGCTAAGAGACAATGAGCGAAACTAGCCCCAGACGAATTGTAATTGGGGATGTGCATGGACACTATGAAGGTTTAATGACACTGTTGGAGGCGATCGCCCCCACGTCAGAAGATCGAGTCTATTTTCTGGGAGACTTAATCGATCGCGGCCCTCATAGTGCGCAAGTAGTTAATTTTGTCAAGCAAAATAACTACTCATGTTTGTTGGGAAATCATGAGCAGATGTTACTAAACATTCTGACGAATGAAAGGATTTCCTCCTCGACGATGCAAGCATGGCTGTTTGGTGGAGGGCAAGCTACCGTGGCCAGTTACCAAGAGGCTCCCATTCCTGATGACCATCTGGATTGGTTAAAAGCTTTGCCTACATACCTTGACTTAGGGGATATTTGGTTAACTCATGCTGGTGTTGACCCTTCCAAGTCGGTGACAGAACAAACTGCCGATGAACTGTGCTGGATACGAGAGGAATTTCACAGTATTGAAAAACCCTACTTTCCAGATAAACAAATTATCATCGGTCACACCATTACCTTTACCCTGCCGGGTGTTTCTCCTGGTAAACTGGCACAAGGAAAGGGATGGCTAGACATAGATACTGGCGCTTATCATCCCCGGAGTGGCTGGTTGACTGGACTAGATGTCACAAATCAGTTGGTTTATCAAGTTAATATCTTTAAAAACTATATCCGTACCCTGCCTTTAGAAGAGGTTGTAATTAACATTGATCCAGCCAAAATTAAAGTCGATCGCCGCAATAGGAATTGAGGAATATTTGAAATGAGGGGGAGAAATCACTGTCCGTTCGCTGATTTTGAGGTGGTAAGCGGAATTAAAAGCTTGAGGAGAAAGGAATCAGGCAATTTTTGAACTTTTGGGAGATGACAAGCTGATTACAGGTAATGTGAAGACATGTAAGCGTTGTTTCAAAAAACGATATCAGTGGTCAACGGTAAAGCGACGATAGTATTGTCGCCAAAGTTCTTCTATTGAAGGCATTTCTTCTCCCACCCCCCATTCGATTATCATTGTTGTATTATTTTCTGAACAGGTATACTACACAATAATTGTTAAAGGTCAGGATGCTTTAAGGCTGACAAGATAATATTTTTAACCTCTAATTCCTTTTGATTTGCGTTCTCTCATATCGCTTTTAGTCTAAACTCCAGCTGCAATCACAGGCTGTTTTGTACCAACAAGTTCAGCAAGCTGTTTCTGTATTAACCCCGCTTTTGTTATAAAGAAGCGAAATGTGGGTTAAAGTGGTAATCGATTTGTAACTAATCGATATAAGAAACGAACGATTCCACCTAGAATTGGCAGCTTGAACAAGCGTTGGCGTAGCTGCATAGTTGTAGAGTTGTAAAGAGCAGTAACCTCATTCTGTAATTGGCTATGTTCAGCTTGCAGTTGAGCAGACTGTTCTTTTGTTTGTCCATTTTCTGCTTGCAATTGATTAACCTTTAGGTGAAGTTGCTGAAACTCAATTTGTAATTGGCTATATTCAGCTTGTTGTCGTTCAGATTCAATCTGCAAGTGAGAAAAGCTGGCTTGCAGCAGTTCGTATTCTCCATATCGAGGTGTCCAGCTATATAAATAACCTGAGACAGCTTTCGCCTCTACTTTGGGGTCTATGAGTTTTGCCTGATGATTGGCGATTGCTTCTCGATACAGAGCCACAATCTCGTTGACTGTGGCATTAAGTCCAGCCGTTTCACGAATTCGCCGAGAAACCTCAGCAGCATCATCAGAGTCATATCGAGTAATTTCTCTAACTAGCAGATCCGGATGCACAGGTTCTTGGAGTGTGCGAATGCCAAAATTGAAGCGTCTAAGTTGGCTCATTTCAGTTGCTGTCACCATTGAACCAGCACCCCTATAGTCACAGAGAATCACTGCACAACCAACCGCCATTGCTTCCAAAGCACATCTTGCCTTTGCAAAAACTAGGTCGTAGTTGCCAAGAACCTTTTCTGGATGGATGCAGACATTGCCTACACTCGCTCCAATTACATCTAAAGCAATACCTGTGCGGGCACATGCTTGTTGGACTGCTCGTAGATATGTGTGTTCGCTAGCCTGGTTGCTAAATACTAGTGCCCGTTTGGGAAATTTTGGCAGCGAAGGACGCAGACAAAATTTGTCCAAATCAACGGAATTATAGATAACCCGAACACGATCTTCTGAAATGCCATGCCTGAGTATTAGGCGATCGCGACAGGTGTAATCAACGCCAACATAGTATTGAATGCGAGGAAGTAAAGGTGGATGATCGTGCCACGCCAGCCAATCATGACAAAAAAATATCCCTGGCACTTCTGGAAAATGCAACAGAGCTGTCACCGTCCCTGGATGATGATGTCCGTGAATAATGTCCGGGACTGCTCCTACTGCATCTAGGTTATCTACCACAGGAACTGTAGCTACACGAAGTTCTTCTACTATGGAGTCTGTTTGAGTCGATGCACCCAGATGAGTGCAGTAAACAATAGGTGTGTGCCCTTGCTTGAGTAACTTGATTGCCAAGTCTCTTACATAAGTTTCTGTTCCAGATCGTGTGGCAAGGGTAATGTTAGTAATTAAAACTCGCAAACCACCCATTAGCTCAACCTTTTGATGTAAGTCCAAAGCGTTTCAGCCAATGGGTAGACGTGTTCACGATAACGCAGCACTTGCTGAAACAAGCCAGATGCAACTTTTTTTTCGCCGTACTGTTCGTAAAAAGGTGTTCCTGGCATCTGACAATCATTTTTACCACGAACGTGGATTCGGCTAAAACACTCGATTCGGAACGCTTCTATTCCAAATGCTTCGATTGCAGAATTCACTTCAGCAGCAATCTCATCATATGCCTGGGCAGTCGCTAGTTTTCTTGCCAAGGCATCATCATTTAGCGGCAGGCAAATCATTTGCTCAGAGAATGGTGCGGGGAAGTTATCTGGTTTCCCACTCAGCAAAAAGTCAAAGTTATCAATTTTATGTCCTCTTTTAAGCAAAATCTCTACAGCAGCATTGATTATTAGGCGACAGATATCATGAGATGGATTGTAGCCTTCTACTGCGTCCCCAATAACTAACTCCACCCTAAGCTGAGTGAGTATGTCAACTAATTCTTCAGTCAGTCTAATAAATAAATCAAAGTCTCGATTTAGAATTGCTGCATAAACTTGTTTATCCGAAAATCGACCATAAATATTACCTTGTTTTGCATTAACTTTTTTTAGAACTTTTGTAGTTGAGTCTAGCCTCGACTTGCCTGAATGTCCGGTGCCATCTGTTAGAACGAATACAAAGGGGCGAGCTAACTCTAACCAGCCATGAACTCTAATCTCATGTCCTGGATGGGCAATGATTAGGGCGCTGCAAGAGGTAGTTAGACAATCGCTAGGTATCATTCATTTCTATTTAAAAAAGATTTTTGGCTATCTATATCAGTGTATACTCACGGGGAGTATAACGTTTACCAATTCGCTGCACAGGTGATTTAGTCAAAGTTGACAATCATGTTATGCTGAAAAATCCTCAAAATTTTCAAATTGACAATATCTAAATTTTTAGGTCTTTCCTAAATAAGTTCTGATATCGAGTCGCTCATCTGCTTTTGCAAACGCTGGCGGTTATCGTCGTACTTCAAAACCGTTTGGACTTGGGCGTGTCTACTGAATCGTTGGGTGGCAACCCTCGACTCGACACGGTTGGGGTGCCGTTGATCAGTGCGACCCTTGGGGGCAATGGAGCAGATGATCCGTTATATTTGCCGACATGGCAAAGAATTTCTGCCCCCTACCTGGTTGTTGAGCGTAGTGGAAACACTGCCTCCTGCCTCCTCTTTCCCAATTTCCTCAAGACTTCGCTAATGGTCGAATATTTGCTTTATAACTAGCATTATCCAAGCCAGATTTTCCATTACTAGGTTGAGAGTTAATTGCACGTTTGAGGGCATCAATGCGATCGCTGGTTCCGGGGTGAGTACTTAAAAATGTTGGACTAGAACCACCCTTTTTCAGCAGCTTTTGCATAAAAGAGACCATTGCTGACTGGGCATAACCAGTACGTGTCAAAGTTCGTAGTCCTCTTTGATCGGCTTCCAATTCGTTTTTACGACTGCGTGGTAAGTCTCGCGCTAACTGTACACCAATTTGCACTGCGGAATTTCGATCTAAGCCAGCTGCTGTTAATAGACCACTTTCGAGGGCTTTTTGCTGCATCTGCTTGACTACGTGTTTCCCGCCAATGTGACCGATTTCATGGGCGAGTACACTTGCCAGTTCCGCTTCATTGTCTGCGGTTTTCAGCAAACCCGTGTGGACATATACATAACCGCCCAAGGTCGCAAAGGCGTTAATAGCGTTATCCTCAACTATCTGGAAAGTATAGGGGAGATCGGGGCGATCGCTATTCGCTGCTAAACGCCGACCAACTTGCTCTACATAACGATTAACTTCGGGATTGCGGTAAAGTCTGACTTGACTGCCGACCAATTCCTGATTAATCTGCTTACCAAGATCAACTTCTTGATTAGGGGATATATTAGAAAGCTGAAATGCCTGAACTCCTTGGAGTAAAAGAGGCAAGAAATCTAAAGTTCTTCCAGGCAAGGGTGTACTCAGGCACAGACTCAGGGCGACTACCACTGAAATTAGGGGATAAAACCAGCGACGCCGCCATACACGGTAATTTGCAGCAAAACCTTTCCAATTGAACATAATACGCTTTGAAGATTATTTCGGAAGAACATAAAATGAGGAGACAAATTATAAGACGGATTTAGAGTATTCTAAGTTGCATTCTTAACTCAAGACCAAAGGAGCTGTCATACAGATAATCTTGATGCAAATCTACCGAATTGCGGGAGGCTAGGGATTCTCTCTAAAGACAGGCTTAAACACTAGATTTTACTTTCTAGGTGCGTCAGTATTAACTAGTAAAAGTTTGAGGGTTAGCTGCCGTGCCTCGGAAATTACGAACTTGTGATAAACTGTCGCATAACCGCAACCCCCGAATACTTTGAGTTATTACCAAATAGGGAAAATTACCTTTTCCATCGAAAACTTTCGGGCTACAATCCATTACTTCACGATTACATCGGAAAACTTTTTATGGCTATTTTAGATTCAAAAGGTCGCTTGTTTGGCAAAATTAATCTCCTCGATTTAGGTGCTGCGCTGGTAATTCTGCTAGTTATATTTGGCATCTTTGTTTTTCCTGGCACTTCTGGTTCTGTTGCCCAAGTTGGTGCGAAAACAGTACCCATAGAAGTAGACTTAGTAGTTCGTGGTTTGAATGTACGCGACCCGGAAAAATTAATTGACAATGGTTTAAAAAAAGGTGGAAAAACCAATGTGATTATCCGCAATCAGCCTTACGGACAAATTGAAATTAAATCCATTCAACAGCTACCTAGAACAGTCAATGTTTTCCAACCGGATGGCACTGTTAAAGAACTGCCAGATCCCAAGAGCAACAATTACAGTACAGATTTTCTTTTGACTTTAGATGGCAAAGCCCAAGTTACTGAAAGTGGGCCAGTTTTGGGTAACAGTAAAGTTAAAATTGGGATGCCATTTGAGCTAGAAGGCTTTAACTACAACTTCAATGCAACTGTCATTGATATCAGATTGAAAGATAAATAGTATTATCACTTTTGTGGATAATTTTCTCTAGCAATCTTATTAAACATTTGGTGAAAAAGAATGTAGAGACGCGTTAGCGCTACGGGGCAAAGCCCAGTCCCATTTCGCGTCTCTACTACTCATGTTAATTAAGCAAAGGCAAAAATTTGCGAATTAACCCGATTGTCACTGCTGGTAATTCCAACTGTGGTGTTAATCCGACATCTTCCAACTGTTGAAAAAATCGGATTGCTTGAGGATTGATTTCGGCAAGGCGGCGACCAATTGAGGGCCCTGTAAATTCTGACTTTTGTCCCCAAATAATCGCGGTGGGAATGGTTAATTGTTGAATGTAAAGGGATAAATCAAAGCACAAATCGCCACGAACAAACGACAGTGCTGCATACTCAGCATTAGGCTGTTGGGCGGATTCTAGATAAGCATCTACAATTTCTTGGTAGACTCGATTGGATTGAGCAAATTGCCGTTGTTCTAAAAAGCTGCGAATACCACCACTAGTAGCAATTCCAGTGCTGTAAAGTAAACGATCGACAACGGGAACGCTAACTAACTGGGCAAAAAAACTCCGGGAGTAGTCTTCGCCAAAGTCAGAAAGTCCGGCGGGGGTGGTAAGAATTAAAGACTTGAATAAATCAGGACGATCTGCTGCTACCCGAATTGTAAATGCTGCGGTCAAAGAAGAAGCGATCGCTGTTACTGGGCCAGTACAAGTCTGCTCGAAAAACTCCCGAATCGTGGTCAAATAATCCTCAATATTATAACTCCGTGCTGGATGTTCAGACCTACCCCAACCGAGCAAATCTGGCGCAATAACCCGATATTCAGCCGCAAAAGCCGGATAAACTTTTGACCACTCATAAGCAGAAGACCCACCACCAAAGCCGTGCAGGAATACCAAAGTTTCCCGATCGTCTTTGGCAGTCAGATCATCCTGCCAAGGTGTTCCAGCAGCGGTATAATATACCATTCTACCTAGTGAGGTATCTATAGAGCGTTGTTCAAATCCTAGTGGTTGAAACATAAGTCTTTTTTTGTTGACTGTAGTGATTCGTTGGCACAAGTAATATAAAATACCTGGGAGGCAAGCACAGGAAGAGAAGATTTGATAATTTATCGTAAATTAAAGGGTTTAAGAACCTGCAATCTACATGTAGCACCCATTTCAGTCGGGGTTTAAATCCCCGTCTGAAATGTCTTTAATTTTGAATTTTGAATTTTGAATTTTGAATTTTGAATTGTTAATCGCCTCCCCTTTCGTCACCCTAAATGTTTACTGCATTCAGTGCTGAGTAAATTAAAAAGCACTTAATATTTGTGTACTTAGTAAGAGCAACGTCCCTTGTAGGCAGTCTTTTAACTCAGCACTCTTCATGTGTCTAGTTCAAACTTCCCACTCATTGTTATTATCAGCGAACCAATCACTCTCAGACTTCTCACTAGCGTCAGATTAAGTAGATATAAAATTACTAGATTACTTGTAAAGATTTGGTGCTTTTTTTCATAAAAATAAAGTAACTGAACGTTGAAATTACTGTTATATAAGGGTTTTTCATGGTAGCGAGGATCGCCCCAGCGTGAATTCAACATAAGTTTTTATGGTAGTCTATCAAAAAACCGATAAATAATTTTGACCGTCAACACGTCAAAAATAGTTAAAACGCTTATTTTAATAAGCTGTTAATTCTACTTATATATGTAGAAACAATAGCTTTTGATGTATAACTAATCTGATTTTTGTCTAAGTAATAGTAAGGCGGGATGTCATGGTAAAGCAGGCTACTCTTCAATCAAATAAACTACCAACGATTGAAGACGCTAAATTTGCGCTTGACAACTTGAATATACAAAACGAAATTAAAGCTTCAGCTAGGCGGGGTCAGGTCGAGCCAGTTTTTGATGCTGCCAAACTTACTGTACCTACTTGTATTTGTTTAGACTTAGAAGACTTGAAGTGTTTTGAAGCAGTAGAGCGTCAATATGAACGTTGGGGAGTCATTTTTCACAATTCTCTAGCAATACAGCCATCAAATCCGGCATTTCCAACCTATTCAGGGCTAATAGTCTTAATGGGAGCGCCCAAAAGCGGATTTTTAGAAGCTACTTTCTTGCGTCCAGTGAACTCGGTTAGCGCCTTTGTCACTAGTTCGCAACGGCTAGTGCTTTCCGCCTACGATCGCGATCGGCAACTACTCGCTCAAACTGCACTACCAAGCTCTAATCTTGCCAATTCCGACTCGCCAATTTCCCCCAATACCTTATTATCTATAAATGTGAATAACATTCACAGCGTTACCTTTTGTACTTTTGATGGTCAATTCACCCTTGATAACTTTCGTTTTTGTCTTTAAGTAAGACTTACGTACAAAATGCCCTTGCTCTGAGCGATTGAAAATGGTATCTTAATTTGCGCTGTGCTGTATTAGTCTAGTATCCCTCTATAAAATCGGGCATTTTGTGATTTAAGCCTTCATCCTTCCTTCATCCATAGTAAAACTTATACAATAGGTAATTTCGTAATCAAGTAGGTAAACACTGTGGCACAGGCTTCGTCTTCTTGGCAGCAATTGATCAACCAAATCCCCAACTGGAACTGGTCGCTTCCAAAATTCAAGACAAAGGGAGCCATAAAGCAGCAAACATTTAAACGTTTCTCTGGCCCTGGGGGCTTTCTTGGGTTCCTGACAATCATTATTGCCATGTTGTTGTGGAACTGGAAACTGCTACTGGCTCTCTTAATCGGCATTGGAGTAATGGTATTGGTTTACTCAATGCAAGAGTGGGACTGGCAATTACGCTGGTCTAAAATACGTAACTTCTTAAATAATTCAAATCGTCGGTTAGCTTTAGCAGTCATCAGTGGTGGTATTGCCACTGTCAGCACTTACATGGCAGCGGCGATATGGGTTGACTCTCACAGTCACTGGATTGCTGCTGGTGCGATCGCCCAAGGTGTGGGAACCCTGTTAACTTTAATTTTATTGGTATGGCAAATTGTCAACTTCTATGAAAATCGAGAAGAAAACCACCTCGATCGGTTGTTGATGAATTTAACAGAAAAAGATCCATTGAAGCGGTTGATTGCTCTAGGTCAACTAAGTAAATTCATCAGTCGTAAGCGAGTTGATTCTTCAGTGCAGCAAGATATTGTCCAATGCTTGCAACTCCTACTCAGTCGAGAGGAAGAAGTTGTAGTGCGAGAGGCAGCTTTTAAGAGTTTACAAGCCTGCGATCGCCTACAAGTGCTACCCCTCAAAACAGCAGTACCTTTCGTACCCGTATCAGCAAAAGTCAAACACCACGTTTATTAGTCATTTGTCATTTGTCTTTTGTCCTTTGTCCTTTGCAAATGACCAATGACTAATGACTAATGACTAATAATTATTTTCGAGACAACCTTCCATTGCGAACTTGCACTATCGGATGATTGCACCGCCGTACCAATTGCTCATCGTGGGTGGTGACAATTACCGTAGCCCCAAAGGAATTTAACTTCTGGAGAATCTGGATTACTTGCCAGGAATTATCTGGATCGAGATTTCCAGTAGGCTCATCGGCCAACAGTAGGGGTGGTGTACCAACGATCGCACGGGCAATACTCACCCGCTGTTGCTCTCCTCCAGACAGTTGATCTGGAAAGCAGTCAGCTTTACTCAGCAAACCTACCAGCTTTAAGGTTGGTTCTAAACGTCGTTGAATTTCTTTACGGGTATACCCTTGAGCTTGCAGCACAAAAGTGACATTTTCTGCTACTGTCCGTTGGGTAATCAGTTTGTAGTCTTGAAACACAATACCAATTCGTCGCCGCAATAATGACAAGCGATCGCCCCGCAAATCCGCTACATTACATTCATCAACAATTACTTCTCCCTGTGTAGGCAACTCTTGGCCATACAGCAGTTTCAAGAGCGTTGATTTACCAGAACCACTTGGCCCCGTGATAAACAGAAATTCTCCCTTTTTTACCTCAAGGTTTGCATTCAATAAAGCGTGAGTGCCGTTAGCATAAGTCTTGGTTACAGATTGCAATTGTACCTTTGTAGTAGTATTACTACCGTGCTGTTGAGTTTCACTGTCCTCTCCGCGAACGGAAAAGTCTTTCTTAACTGGAGTTGTTAATACTGGCATTGTTAAACTTTCCTCATACCCACAACCAAACAGTTTGCCTGCTTAGATGTGACATTCTCCCCAAAATAAGGATTCCCAGGTTTCGCCTGGGAATTTAAATTTCAACAAAGAAAATTTAAAATTTTTTCAAGACTTTAATACTAACTAAGTAAGAACACTCAGAATTGGGCATTGGGCATTGGGCATTGGGCATTGGGCATTGGGAATTGGACACAGGGACAGTCTTACACAGAGATAGTATTTGACTTTTTTTGCGTCGTCACGTCTCCTCATCCCCATGCCCTATGCCCCATGCCCCATGCCCCACTCTTAACTAATTGCACCCTTAGCTGTCAAACGATAAACAAACGCTTTCACAGCAAACGCTGGCAAAGCCAACATCCGCCGCCAGCGCCAAGGTTCTTGATAAAGGCGATACAACCATTCCAAATTATTATTTCCTAACCAGGCGGGAGCGCGAGTTTTAGTTCCCGACCAAATATCAAAACTGCCACCAACGCCAATCCAAATTGCTTGGGGACACAAATGGCGGTTTTCGGCAATCCATAACTCTTGACGTGGCACTCCCAAACCAACAAAAATCACTTGTGGCTGCAATTGAGCAAGAGTTTCTCGCAATTGTGCTTCTTCTTCTGGGGAATGGTAGCCTGAGTGAGTGCCGACTATATTCAAATCTGGAATTTGCTGCTGCCAAAAATCTGCCGCATTTGCTGCTACTCCAGGCGCTCCTCCATAGAAAAATATCTTTGTCCCTGTCTTCTGTTGCCCAAGCGCTTGCAAAAGTTTTTCTGCTAATTCAATCCCTGGAAACCGCTGCACTTTTTGCCATAACAGCCATCGTAAATACAGAACCACCCCAGCTCCATCTGGAATCACCAGTTCAGCATTTTTAATTACCTGAGCTAATAATTGATTTCGCTCTGCCTGCATAGTCATTTCTGCATTGAGCGTTACGACATGAGTTCCTCTGCCTGTGTGCAGGCATTCTAACAACCAGCCTGGATAGTCAGCCATCACATGAACTGGTATTCCCAACACTGAAAATGCTTGATTGCCGTTAGACATAGCCTATTCTTAAGTAATACTCACACCAGATTTTGCATGAATGTTAAGTTTATCAAATTTTTTTATATTAGAACTTAGGCAAAAGAGATTCCCCTTTTCCCTGCAACGAGAGAAAGCATAATTAAACTAAATAGACATAAGAGTGAACAAGAATGTATATACGTAGCAGTGCTACGTATATATAAGGGTTTTAGATACCACATAATTAATTTCACTCCTCTGTCTATTAATCTTGGGCGCTTGTACTTGGGCTGAACCAGTTCAACTTTTATTGTTACAGTGTAATATTCACTCAGTATAAAACGCTCAACTCGCAACTCTGGTTCCGGGAATAGAAACCCCCACTATACTGCTTGCAGCTAGTGTGGGAGTATGTCACGAAACTCGACTTTATGGTTATAGTGTAACGGGCTGAAGTTGGCTATGAGTAAAATTCGTATCGCTCTGATTGAAGACCATGACCTAACTCGTGTGGGTATTCGTACAGCACTACAGCAAAAGGATGAAATTGAAGTTGTAGGTGAAGCTGCTAATGCTGCTGATGGTCTAAAAATGTTAAAAATGCTACAACCAGATATTGCCATTGTCGATATTGGTTTACCAGATAAGGATGGCATTGAGTTAACGCGGGAGGTAAAATCTACTACTAATGGCCAGCAGCTACTTACAAAAGTGTTAATTTTGACGCTGCGGGATAACAAAGAAGCGGTGTTGGCAGCTTTTGCCGCTGGTGCAGACTCTTACTGTATGAAAGATATCAAATTTGATAATTTGCTGGAAGCAGTACGAGTAACTTACAATGGCAACGCCTGGATCGATCCAGCGATCGCTCGGATTGTATTACAACAAGCGCAACAAAATCCTCAAAAGTTGGAATCGGCTTTGGTCGATTCCAAGACTATTGCTCCTAACCCAGATTCTTTTGAGAATCTGGAAGGAATTCAACCTTACACCCTGACAGAAAGGGAATTGGAAGTGTTACAGTTGATTGTCGAAGGTTGTAGTAATGCAGTAATTGCGGAAAGACTTTACATCACAGTTGGCACTGTTAAAACTCACGTTCGCAATATTTTGAATAAGCTATGTGCCGATGACCGTACCCAAGCAGCAGTCCGCGCCTTGCGTTCTGGGTTAGTTGGATAAATTTAATTTTGGTGTGGGTCAATTGAGGATAATCAAGGGAAACTCATAACTTTGAAAATATAACTTTTCAAAGTGAATGGCTTTTCTGATTTTCTCTTATTTATTAGGTGGGATAAACATCATACTATCTCGCCATTCAAATATATGAAAACAAAAGTCAAATATGGCTGAGATTGGGACGGAAAAACTTAAGCTCATGGTGGTAGATGATGAGCCAGATAACCTAGATTTACTCTACCGCACTTTTAGGCGAGATTTTCAAGTATATAAAGCCAATCATGCCTTTGGTGCTTTGGAAATCTTGGATCAATTTGGCGAAATGGCGGTAATTATTTCTGACCAAAGAATGCCAGAAATGAATGGGACTGAATTTTTTAGTCGCACCGTAGAACGCTTTCCAGACACGATTCGGATTTTGTTAACTGGTTTTACTGATGTCGAAGATTTGGTAGATGCAATTAACTCCGGTCAGGTATTCAAGTACATTACCAAACCCTGGAATCCAGAACGGCTGAGAGGGTTAGTTGAGCAAGCCACTGATACGTATCGCTTAGTTAAAAAGCGCACCCAAGAGTTGCGTCGGGCCCTACGCCGAGAATCTTTGTTTAATGCGGTAACAACAGCAATTCGGGAATCTTTAGACTACGATAGTATGCTGCAAAAAATTGTCGCAACTATTGGAGAAACATTTGAAGCTAGCAGTTGCTTGCTCAAACCAGTAGAGGGCGATCGCCTCACACAAGACGAGTTTTTCTACCACGATCCGAAATCTGATGTATTAGATTCCGTCTTCGACTCCAGTGTTTTAATAGAAAAGGTGCTGGAAACCCGTCATTATCAACTCGCTCAAGATATATATGACGGTAATCCTAGTCACCACTTAGTTGTGCCACTTAGCTACCATCAGCATCTGTTGGCTGTGCTGACCCTCCACCAATGGGGACGCGATCGCCCTTGGGAAGACGAAGACATCCAACTAATTGCAGGTGTTGCTGAACAAGCAGCATTAGCTCTCTCCCAAGCAAAACTCTACCAACGCCTCCAAGAAAAGCAACAGCAGATTCACACTGAGTTAGAGGTGGCTCGCCAAATTCAATACAACCTGCTACGCCAAAGTTTACCTGACATTAAAGGTGTGAAGGTACAAGCTTGCTGCTATCCAGCGCGAGAAGTAGGAGGCGATTTTTTTGAAGTTTTTGTCCATCCTAAAGGCGACTTGTGGTTAGCAGTGGGTGACGTTTCTGGCAAGGGCGTCCCAGCAGCTTTATTTATGGCTAGTATTATTTCAGTTTTGCGCCGAGAATTATCTCAAGAGACACCAGCAGAGCCGAATGTGGTTATGCAGAACCTCAACCACGCTCTCAGTGAAGATTTAATTAGCAACAATTATTTTGTCACTCTTGTTTTAGCTTGTTATACCCCTAGCACTAAGGAACTGGTCTACACTAATGCCGGTCATATTTACCCAATATTATGGTCACGGCAAGGTGCTTTAGCCGAAAATCCCAATTACTTGAAAGTTCGCAGCGTTCCTTTGGGGATTTTGCCTAAGTGGCAGGCACAGTCTGGTCGCTTGGTTCTCGCTGCTGGAGACACATTGTTACTAGCCAGCGATGGAATTACAGAAGCAATGGTATCAAATAATCCTGATTCAACAGTAAAAACTGAGGCTGGGGTTGAGTCAGTGAACCGTTCGATGCTGAATCAAGATGGTCTTTGGCAACTCTTACAACAAGAGCAACAACCACTTTCTCTTAACCATTTACTAGCTCGCATTCAGGCAGATAATCACGTTCAAGAAGACGATCAAACTATACTTTCACTGGAGATTTTGTAAGTCATGAAAAGTGAGCTTCATGTACCAAGCGATTTGAATTTTCTGAATATTGTTGAAAACTGGTTGTTGGGATGTTTGAAAATTCAACTAGGGGAATCTGTGGATTGGTCGCGGCAATCAAGTCGTTTGAGACTGGCTTTAGTGGAAGCCTACTCTAATGCAGTCCGTCATGCCCACAAAGACCAACCAAATTTGCCCATCTTACTACGTTTAGAAGTGAAAGACCGAGATTTAGCCCTAGAAATTTGGGACTACGGCGAAGGCTTTGACATGTCTAACTACTACGCTCCAAATCCGATGGAAAAGCAAGAAGGTGGTTATGGTTGGCTGATTATGAATCGTCTCATGGATAAAGTAGATTACAAGTTGCAGGTTAATGGTGCTAACTGTCTGAAGTTAGAAGCTACTTTACCCGAATTAGTCCAATAGACAAAAGTTATACCAATTCAAAATTCAAAATGACGCTCTCTACGAGACGCTAAAAGCGAACGCGGACTCGCTAACAAAACTCACGCATAAAGAAAGTCAGACAGAACAAAGGTTTGGGAGTATGTATCTGTCGCATTCTTTTTTCAAATTGGTATTACTATTTTTCAAGTCATGCTATTTATGAGGAAGAATTTAGAATTCAGGAGTCAGAATAAAGCCATGAATCCTATGTGAGTAGGTAATAAATATTGGTTTAAAACTTTGCCCTTTGTAGTTATTTGCTACTTACTTTTCGCGACGTAAATTAAGTAACTCTTTGGGGGAAGCTAAAAGTTTGATTCTAGTATAAGAAATTTGCCGTTGTTGGTTGAGGATAAATAGCCACAATACATTGACACTACACCACGAAGTTTTTGCTTTGCCTGTTACCTGGATTTGGATATCACCATTTTCTAAAGTCTCGGCGATTCCTGTGTTGGGGTAAGCTTTAATGTTTTGACCTTCTTGTTTTAAGTAGGCTGCGATCGCATCTGTTCCCACAATATCAGATTCAAATGGCGGACGCATCACACCATCTATTGCAAACAAGGCAGCAGTTGCCTCAAATTCTCCTGCATTTAAGGTTTCAAAATAACGCAGTACGCTTGATTCTGTAATTCCCTCAATCTGGAATTCTTCTTTAAACTGCGCTGGCGATATAAATTCAGCAGAGGTCATAAAATTACCTGTATTATGCTATCTGAATATTAATTTCAATACAAAAATAAATAAAAAAAAAGCTGCTGTTGAGATAGATTGCTACATATTAATAAATCTTCCTAACGATGGAAGTATTGATTTGCTATGCAGCTTAAGACAGGCTATATGTCGGGTAAGTAACAAATCTTAATTAAAGGTATTGGTTACGTAATGTATTATTATGACGCCTTTATTTGGGCAAAATCCAGATAAAAAAAATGAATCAGTATTTTGTAACGAGCAGCAGTCTAGTGAAAGAAAAAGCCAGCGAGTTGGGCTTTCACAAAGTTGGAATTACTGCTGTAGATCGGGTAAATGCCACAGAAGCGCAGAGGTTGCAAGCATGGATTGAACTGGGTTATCACGCTGATATGAAATGGATGGCTAATCCAAAACGTCAGGATATCCGCTTAGTGATGCCAGAGGTGCGATCGCTAGTGTGTGTGGCGCTGAATTACTACACACCACATCAACGTCCTGAAAGTGAGGAATACGCCAAAATTTCCCGTTATGGTTGGGGAAGGGATTACCACAAGGTAATGCATAGAAAACTTAAGCAGCTATCTATGTGGCTCAAATCACTTGATGCAAGCGTATTAGCTCTTTATTATGCAGATACTGGCCCGGTGCCAGATAAAGTGCTGGCTCAACAAGCTGGAATTGGTTGGATTGCCAAGAATGGTAATGTGATTACACGGGAATATGGCTCTTGGGTATTTTTGGGAGAAGTGTTGACCAATTTAGAATTAGAGAGCGATCGCCCACATACAGAACACTGCGGTAGCTGTACTCGTTGTCTTCAGGCTTGTCCCACAGGTGCAATTACTCAGCCTTTTGTTGTTGATGCTAATCGTTGCATTGCTTATCATACAATTGAAAATCGTGACAAGGAATTACCAGAGGCGATCGCACCTCATTTGCAAGGCTGGGTTGCTGGTTGCGATATTTGCCAAGATGTTTGTCCTTGGAATCAACGTTTTGCCCAAACAACTGATATTGAAGAGTTTCAGCCTTATCCTGGGAATATTGCTCCCCACCTGCTAGAATTAGCCCAAATCTCAGATCGGGAGTGGGATAAACGATTTCCAGCATCTGCCTTGCGGCGGATTAAGCCAGAAATGTTACGACGCAACGCCCTAGCTAATCTTGACGCATCCAGGCAGAAGAATGACCCAGAAAGTAATTATTTTTGATTTTGATGGCACAATTGCTGATACAGTAGATGCCCTTGTAAGTATTGCTAATCGTTTAGCTGGAGACTTTGGTTATAGACAAATAAGCCCAGAACAATTAGCCTTCCTCAAGAACTTAACATCTAGGGAAATTATTAAGTACTCAGGAGTTTCTTTATTTAAGATCCCTTTTCTAGTTAAAAAAGTTAAAGGGGAATTAAAAAACAAAATTCCAGAATTAAAGCCAATTCTGGGTATTAAGGAAGCATTAACAGAACTCCAAAATCAAGGATATAAACTCGGTATCATCACTTCTAATTCTAAAGAAAATGTTACGCAATTTCTCACAATCAATGATTTAAATCACCTATTTGATTTTATCTACTCAGGAATTACAATTTTTGGTAAAACAACTATCATCAATAATGTCTTGAGGCAAAAGCAACTCAAACCTGAAGAGGTTATTTATGTTGGAGATGAAACAAGAGACATAGAAGCATCAAAAAAAGCAAATATCCAGGTGATTGCAGTGACTTGGGGGTTTAATTCATCGGAAGTACTAGCCAAGCAAAATCCAGATTATTTAATTCAGCAACCTAGCGAACTACTAGAAGTGATGAATAGTCGTTAATTAATAAATAGTCAAAAGTCAGTCAAAAGTCGATAGTGAAAAACTTAACAATTAACGATTGGTCAAAACAGTAGAGTGGGCAATGTCTACCAATAGTGAGAACTTTGATTTTCATATTTTTGACATTGCCCATATTATACCAATTCCATTAATGATTGCAAGACACCATTGGCTAAAGACGCGATGAATCGCGTCTCTACAACCTCTGTACAAATGGTCTATTTGTCGCCTTCTTTTTTCAAATTGGTATTACAAAATAGCAAGATATCAGGAAAAATTAATTTTTCCGTTCACCCTTTTCTAAAGCTTGTTTTACTAAATCATCACTGACATTAGTTGCATCTCCAGTCTCAGAATTCCCAACTTCTTTTGCTGACTCTAGAAAATCATCAGGATTGCCCGTTGACTGTGTTTGAGGTTTTGTCTCTTGTGGCTTAGAAGTTTGATATTTAGGTGCAGTTGCTGATTCTGCTGCTGCTTCACCTTTACCTGTGCGATCGACTTCACTCACACTGAATTTTTGTGCCGCTGCATAATCAGCATCAAAATCCACCGTTGGTGCTTTTTCTTCACCACTAGTTATGCTTTCAGCAGCTAATTGTGCATCCTGGGTGGAAGCTTCATTTAAATTGGGCTTTACTTCTTGATCAGCCATAATTAAAACCTTAGCTAAATTTTTTATTGCTTACTTGAGCAATCATAGCAAAGCAATTGGTTGCTTTATTGCTTCCTATAGAGAGACTTTTGCCTCTATTAAAAGGTAGATTAAAGCTGCAATTTCCAATAAATTTAACTCTTTCTATCGATAGTAGAATCTGATTGTCGAACTCTGGTAACAATTAGTTTGCCTATTAAATTATTTTGGAAACAAACAATAATGACTGCAAGTTACGACAAAACTATTTCTCAAGCTCAGAGCAATGAAACTCAAGAATTGGTGGATAGGTTTAACGCCTTAGATACCGATGCCAAATTAGCCTGGTTCTATTTTGTTTATGAAAAAATGGGTGATTCGATCACGCCCGCTGCGCCTGCTGCGGCTGAACCAGAGTTAGCGCCACTTCTGCTAGGAGATTATTTTAAATTATCCGATGGGCAGCAGCTAGATATTATGCGGGATATTGTTAACCGCAAAGACACAGAATATTCCCGTGCTTATGGGGCGATAAAAGAAAACAACCAGCTGCTAGTTTGGTATGCTTGGGCGGTAGCTATGGGGGATACGGTGGTGGGAATGCCAGCTAGCTACCAGGCAAGTAAGGCAGTTAACGATCTGCTTTCCGAAATTGAAGGACTAGATTTTGAAGAGCAAATGTCAGTGTTTCGGACAATAGCTGGTGAAGTGGGTTACACCGATGTTAAGCCGATTGAAACGCAAGCAGAAACTGGAAAAACATCAAGTTTGTAATCAGCTTTGGCGATTAGAAATCGCGGCTACACAAACCAAAGTCCGCCCCCGCGGACTTTAAGAACCTACGAGACAGCTAACTGACTCAAGTCGGCTGGGGTGAGGTTGGAGTGTACTACTTGACCATCACGGAACCAAACGATGCGCTGGGTTTGACGGGCAACTTCTGGTTCATGTGTCACCATAACAACCGTGATTCCACTGGCATTGAGTTCGCCAAAAATATCTAAGACTTCTTGGGTTGTGTGCGAATCCAGTGCGCCTGTGGGTTCATCTGCGAGGAGTACCACGGGACGATTGACGATCGCACGGGCGATCGCTACTCTTTGTTGTTGTCCACCAGATAGTTGAGTTGGTTTGTTGTTAAGGCGATTTGCTAAACCTACTCGCGTCAAAGCTTCCGTGGCGCGATCGCTTCTTTCTTTCGGATTTACACTAGCATAGACCATTGGTAGCATCACATTTTCTAATGCTGTAAGTTGGGGTAATAAATGGAATTGCTGGAAGACAAAACCCAGCTTTTTATTACGGATATGTGCCAGAGATTTATCATCCATTTGCGCCACATCAATATTATCTAAGTAATAATGTCCGCCTGTGGGTCGGTCTAGACAGCCGATAATATTCATAGCTGTGGATTTACCTGAACCAGAAGGCCCCATAATTGAACAATATTCGCCCTCATGGATAGTCAAATTCACATCGTTAAGTGCTTTGACTTCAGTTTCACCACTACCATATATTTTAAAGATATTCTCCAAACGAATAATTGTTGATTTAGGAACGGGATTAGGAACTAGAGAATCGGTAATTGAAATAGTGTTTGCCATAAGGATTTAGTTATTATTTGGTAGAGATGCAATAATTATAAAAATTTGATTAATTCATAAGGTGGCCGTAACTAAGGAATTATTGCCACCTTTATTACTTTACGCGCCTTCATATCAGAAAACACCTGTTCTAAATCTTTTAATGGTCGTTGTTCGCTAATAAGTAACTCAAAGGGAATTTTACGACTAGCTATGAGTGCAAGGGCCGATCGCACATACTCTGGTGTATTATGAAACACGCCTTTGAGAGTAAGTTCGCTATAGTGTAGCTGTTCTGTATTCACAGTAATGCTGGTATCCCGTGGACATCCACCGAATAAGTTGACTGTTGCACCAGGACGGGCACAAGCGATCGCAGTTTCCCAAACACTTGGGACAGCAGTGGCTTCAATTACTACATCTGCACCCCATCCTTGGGTAAGTTCTTTCACTACACTCGGAATCTCTGGAATTTGATGATAATTAAAGGTCTGGGTTGCACCCAATTTCTGACCAATTTCTAGTCTGTGGTTATTACCTCCCCACAGCAAAACTTCAGCTTTCTCACTCAGCGCCGCCACAAACATTAGCCCGATCGCCCCATCTCCCAAGACGACTACTTTATCTTTGGGCTTAATATTAGAACGCGCTATACCATGCAACACACAAGCTAAAGGTTCCGTCATGGCTGCCAATTCCCACGGCAACTCATCGGGAATCTGCAACATATTATGTTCTACTATCGGTGCGGGAATTTTCAAGTATTGGGCAAAAGTCCCATTATTCCAGGTCAAATTTGGACATAAGGAATATTCTTGACGTTGACAAAAAAAGCATTTCATGCATGGAGCAGAATTATTAGCGACGATGTGATCGTCTACTTGCCAATTTGTCACCCCTGTACCCACAGCAACAATTCGCCCAGCAGCTTCGTGACCAAACAGCGTTGGCGGTATCAGCATCCTGGCATGACCACCACGCCGCCAGACTTTCAAATCTGTACCACAAGTTGTTGCTGCCCCCACTTGGATTACAACTTCGCCAGCCGCCGGAATGGGGTCAGAAACTTCCTCTAGGCGTAAATCTTCTTGACCATGAAGTAACGCTGCTAACAAAACTTTAAACCTATCAATTAGCTTCATCTGATTTTACCAGTTGAAGTTGGTTGATAGGTTTAAACAAATTAGTCTTGATTTATAGTAAGCTTTTATGAATCGAAAATGGCGCAAATCAAGCTACCATTTGAAAACTTGCAAAAGCCTTGATATACAAAGCTTTTGACTTTTGACTTCTGCCTTGCGGTACTAGGTATTCACCACTGGCTGAGGAACCACTCCAGTGTTCCGGGTTTCCACATTAGGCAGGCGAGTAGTATTTAATAGCGGTACAGTTAATAGTGGTACTTCTTGGCGGCACGACAGGCAAAACCAATATAGTTCACCATGACGAGCATGACGCAGGAGGGAACCACCGCAGCATGGGCAGGTGTTGGCTCTCGTACTCATACCAATGTCCTCCTTAAAAAAATTGTTGTTTTAAGCTCAGTAAAAAAAAGCAGTTGATTAAAATTGAATGTTACCTGCATGAATGCGGCCATTCGATTCTATGCGGTCTTTAATAATTTGTCTGTAAACAGCTTCATATTCGTTAACCATTTGGCTAACACTAAAGTTGTTTTCTACATGTTTTCGAGAGGCTTGACGATTGAGTTCCAAAGCTAGTGGAATCATTGCCGCCATTTCTGCATAGCTATTGCAGATAAAACCTGTTTTAGTGTGGGCAATCACTTCAGGTACGGAGCCGAAATTCATGGCAATCACTGGTGTACCAGTTGCCATTGATTCAATCATTACTAAGCCAAAAGGTTCTTGCCAGTTAATGGGGAAAAGAGTTATCGCAGCATTACCCAGAAGTTCAGTTTTTTGGGCGTGGTTAATTTCACCGAGATATTCGATTTGCTGACCATCTATGTGGGGAGCAATCTCTTGTTCAAAAAACTCAGAGTGTACTGCATCAACCTTTCCTGCCATCTTCAAGCGCCAACCACTTTGTTTAGCAATGGCGATCGCATGGTGCGGGCCTTTCTCTGGCGAAAAACGACCTAAAAACGCTAAATATGGAGGTTCTAATGGTTGAGCTATGAATGGGTAATCTGCTAGCTCAATTCCGTTATAAACCGTGCCAACATAATTGAGATCGATTTGACGCTGAGAATTACTAATGCTGATGTATGGTTGCTTTTGGTAGTAGCTAAATGCGTGACGGTTATCAGTTGTAAAATTATTGTGCAGGGTGTGGACTGTAGGAGTTACTGTTATCAAACTCGCTAAAGGTAATGCCGAAATCCCTACATGAGAATGGATAATATCGAATTGGTCAGCATACTGGTAAACTTGGCTTAGTTCTAGCATTTCGTACACTGCATACTCTTTCACATTTGGGTCTAAGCGTAATGCACGTGGATAAACTGCTTCTAAATGAGCCAATGTTTGAGAATCACCAGAGGCAAATAAAGTTACCTCATGACCGCGACGAACAAGTTCATCAGTCAAGCGACTCACTACCAGTTCTATTCCTCCATAATTAGGAGGTGGAACCCTTTCCCATAAGGGGGCAACCTGAGCGATTTTCATAAGTTTTTCTGGTTCAGTCTATGAAATTGTCCTCAATAATCAGCTAGATCATTATTTTATGAGTAAAGAGCATTTGTACTTACTCTTTTGACATTAAAATTAACCTAACAGGCTATCAAAAGCGCAATAACGGTTAACCGTACCGTAAATTTTCTACCTACAAATCCAATTGACTATCGGTAAAAGTCAACTCTGAGCTACACTTTTAACCGTATCGCTAATCTATCAATTGTTGCATCTATCTTGGGGATCATAAAAAGGTAGAATATTTTGTAGCAGAACTTACAAAATTAAATATTTTGTAGCTGAAAATACTAAAATATTCAATGGGATCAAGTCATTCAAGCTTCATTTAAAGGTAATTGGGAAAGGGAAAAGAAATTATAAATATTAAGTAATTGTACAATAATTACATAATTTGTAATTAGTAATTTACAAAAATTCTGATAATTAACTAATGAAAATCGCTACTTGGAACGTCAACTCAATTCGCACTCGCCTTGAACAGGTTATCGATTGGTTAACCCTAAATCCCGTTGATGTTCTCTGCTTGCAAGAAACCAAAGTTGTGGATACTGAATTTCCGCGATCGCCTTTTGAGGAGTTAGGCTATAACATTTATATGTCAGGACAGAAATCTTATAACGGCGTAGCCCTGATTAGCCGCCAGCCACTTCTAGATGTCAGTAGCGGGTTTAGGGCAATTTTGCCAGATTTACACCACGAATGGGACGAGCAAAAGCGCGTGATTACAGGTGTAATTGATGGTATTCGGATTGTGAACTTATATGTTCCTAATGGCGCGGCGGTAGGAACGGAGAAATACGAATACAAACTGCGCTGGTTGACAGCGCTACACGAGTATTTGCGATTGCTAGTGTTGTCAGAATCTGCAATTTGTGTGTGCGGCGACTTCAACATTGCCCTAGAAGATAAGGATATTCATGAGCAAGTGAGTACAGAAAATCACATTATGGCAACAGAAGCAGAGCGCCAAGCCCTACGGGATATTCTGGCACTAGGATTTGCCGATGCTTTTCGTAAATTCACCACAGAAGGTGGAAATTATAGCTGGTGGGATTATCGCTCTGCCGCTTTTCGTCGTAACTTAGGTTGGCGAATTGACCATCAGTATCTCACGCCCATACTATATGAACGCACTACAGATTGTATTATTGATGTCGCACCCAGAAAGTTAACCCAACCTAGCGACCATGTGCCGGTAATTGTGGAATTTTGAATTGGGGCATTGGGCATTGGGCATTGGGCATTGGGCATTGGGCATTGCGGAAAAGGCAGAGTGTAAAAACTTGCTGCAACTTTTCCTATCCTCCTCTACTCCCTTATCCCCATGCCCAATAAGTAGTAAGACAAAATTAATTACACAAATTTCGACCTGAAACCCTTATGTAGCCTAAAATCTAATGTGTAAATATTTCTGTCCGATTACTTACTTCGCCACGAGAGGCTGCGCCAACAGCAACTTTTGGAGACGCACTCGCGTTCGCTCAGTACAAATGCCCCATACCCCATCAATCAATTTAACGGTTTATATATATCCTCAGAACTGGGATTGAGATAAGGACGTTGTAAATCTATTAAGTGTCGCGCAAAGTGTTGGTCAATAACCCTCATCCGTTCCTCCATTGCATTTTTACCTTTTTGCCAAGCTTCTAACAAAGCATTAGCAACGATTTGGCAACGGTTCATCCCAAAACTTTCTTGTGCCGCAAATTTTTGGGTTGGTTCTTCGGCTAAACCTAACCCTGGAGCTAAAAATTTGGTGAACAAAGGGATTTCGGGCTGGAAATGGGATTGATTTTCGATATAAACAGTCTGAAGGATTGTGCGGATTGCTGGATAGTCGGGGAGTTCAAAGTAAAGTAGCCCCGAATCATAGCGTCCGTATGCAGAAGGGTTGTGGAGAACCTGAAAGCTAAAGGGAATCGAGGCTGCATTTAGTTGCAGTGTCAAGCTTTCCATGAGAGCGATCGCACCAGATGCCGTAAAGTTAAAGTAGATTCGCCCTGCTCCTAAATCGGCGTCTGGGTTGCTTTGGCGTTCCTGTCCAACATTGCTAACTGCTAAGTAACAGCCGTTTTGCAGTCGATTTTTGGGCATCCAGATTGCTACCATGTCACCCACTTTGGTAGATTTCTTACTGGATTCTAGATGGCAATCTGGCTCAACATAAAGTGTTAAACCGCCTTTAGTCACCGCCATAGTCCCATCAGGTTCTTTCCGCAACACCTGCCATCGAGGGTCAAAGTAACCGATGCCGTGATTACTGGCGTGCAGTTGCTCGTAAAAGTCCCAATCAATCTCCAAAATGGAATTATCTGCTAAATTATGTTTTTGCAGTTGATTAGTATTGTCAGTATTGACTGCCAAAGTACTTTGTAGGGAGCCATTATAATAGATTCCATAGAGAAAATTTCGCAGCAGGAGAGTGAGATACTTTTGTTGTAAATCTACGGAATTTTGCTGAAATCTATCGGCTATTTTAGTCGGCAGAGCGAAGGGTTGATAATTGGGATGGTAAATACAAAAATTAGACTCAATCTGGATATTCTGAGCAATATCAAATAGAGAATTTAGCGATTGATTGATAGAGGAATTTAGCATTAATCGATTCAGAAATCAAACTTTAACAAAATAGAATTCAGGAGTCAGAATACAGAATGCAGAATTGTGTGTTCTTTTTAAATTGTTCTGCTACCTATTACTAACAACCACGCAGCCGAGTTTTCTCGTAATAAATCCGAAATAACTGCTGCTCTTTTACAGGCTGAGGAAATTTATGAATCTTTGCCACAGGATTCAGGATTTCTGATTCTGATATCCCAAAAATGGTCAGTACAGCTTGCTCTGGCATTACAAGTAAACTTTTAGCTACTTGCAGCATACACAGTTCAACATTATTAAAGTGTTTCCGGCACGTAATCATCTCCTGAATTTGATGAATTAGTGCCAGCCCCGCAAACTGAATAACCCGCGAAATAAAGTCACTGCGGTATTCCAGAATCATCGGGAAAGCATTTATATAAGCCCTAATTAAGGCAATAATTGAAGGTTGTAAAATCTCTAACGGTGTTAACGCCAAATTTAGAGATTCTTCTAACTCAATGGTGGGGTCTACTACCAGACTCTTGAGCCAAATTCCTAAATAGCTTGCCAGTAAAGTTCCTAAATCAAAGGCTGGGTCTCCCCAAGAACAAGCTTCCCAGTCAATTAGTCGTATAAGACAATTATCTAATTGCTCCCACCTGGAATGAACCAAAATGTTGTTCAATTTCAGGTCGTTGTGAGTTAAGCAGCAAGGATTCCAGCTATATGCCAAATCTGCGATCGCAGATTCCAAACTCTCGTATTGTTGATAGAGAACATAGAATTTCAGTGCATCCGTGGGAACAGTCCCAAAAATCTCCGGCCCAATCGACCCTACCCCTTGCGCTGGATTGTAAAACCCGTAGCGAAACTCTCCTTGGGGAGCAGTTGCCATAAAATCCCGATATTCTCGGCGGTTGTAGGTGGCGCGATGCAGTCCCGCCAAAGTAGTGCCGATGGCAGTGGCAATTTCTTGTGGAAAAATCTCATTGTTGTGGTACAATTTCGCAAGCTCTAGATATTCACTTAAGTAGCTACGGACAAGAATCGAATTTTCTTCGTCAAAATGCACTACCAATGGCGCGATCGCTGAAGTATTACCTAGAACTGGAAACTGTTGTAGCAACTGGTGAAACAGCCACTCCTGAAACAATTCATGAGGCGCGCCGTCATTGTTGTTAACGTTACGTTCTTGTTTAATGAGCAGTTGGCGATTATCTGCTAAAGTCACTAGTAAATTGAAATTGTTCTGACTACTTCCTGTTCCTGGCAACTCAGATTTGTCTGATGGGCCATCTTCTGAGCTACACAGACCCGCGTCTTGCAGATACTGGATAACGTTATGAGAAGACAGTGATAATACCATGTATTATTTCCTACTTCATTAAATTACTTAAACTTATCGTGTCAAATTTGCTTGGTCTTAAGAGTTTTCAGTAGATAGGAACTAATGCAAGAAAAGAGATGTGAATAACAATAAAGATTTCTACAATCTACTAATATCTCATATTTGGGAGAAAAACCTGCCAAAATGGCACCAAGTCCTTTGCAATTCCTTTAAAATTGGCTCCCAGATACCGTGACATCTTTACGCTTTATCAGCATAGTTACTTAGATACATCTACAGTAAGTTTTGTGGTAGAGCCTTTTGATGTGGCTCCATCTCCTTTTTTTGTGGCAAAGAAGCATCCCCAGCAAAAAAAACTGATTGGCGGCAGATGTTGTTTGATGTTCATGTAGTCATCTAAAAACAGCGAAGAACTTCAGTAACCCTTCGCAGTAAGAAGCACGAGATTCAACACTATTACTTTTATTTATCATCACAAAGCCAAAAAAACCGGAATTTTTTAGCAATTAATAATTATTTTTTGATTTAATTTTCAGAATTTGTGTCTGGAAAGCTCGTTATCACGTTATTTTTGTCACCTACAAATTGTAGATGACTATGGGCGATCGCAGACAAAGCCTACATGAGCGTATCTTATGTAACTGCACTTTTGTCAAGGTTGATAATTTTAAGGGTTTTCTACGTATTCACTTAAAAGATGAACAAAGGGCGATGTCTACGACGGACTACGCCTACGCAGTATAATCAACCAATAAAACTTTACCCTGATCTGGAAGTTATTAGGCAAGGGTAACAAGTCATAGTAATATAAATGTACTAGTATAATTCAAGGCAAAGAGAGTCATACTATACAAAAAACAGGAGGGTGGTTATTGCTAAAAGACCGATATTACCTTAAAGCCACCATTTGATTCACCATCACCGCCAATGCCAGCATACCTAAAATCGTCATTAATCCCGCAGGCATAAACTTGCGTGTTTTTGCCAGTCTAAATGCAAAGACAACTATTAAAACAGCAGTAACTAATACTGCTAAAATCGAACCCCAAGTTTGTCCTTGGAGTTGAAAGTAAGCGGCAAGTATTAGTAATAAACCGCTAATGCTACCACTTAGGAGTGAAACTTTACTTGTAGCCTGTATGTAGCCAATAACGCCACCAACAATCGCTAATATGCCGTAGGCAAAAGCAGCAACTATACCTAAATTCATTGTTAAAACCTATGTAGACTTTGACTTTACTGCCAGGGTCAGCAGACAATTTACCATAGCTATTTAGCTATACCACACAGTTGATTAATGGATAATAAAGCGATGCCAATGGCAAGTACTTCCTCATATACAAGGGTTCAATATCTCCAGCGCCAAGCAGCCTCACTTTTACTGTACCAATCTGTTCTACAAGGTGAAGTGGGGAGGGCATTTCTGGAACTGTTGCAAGCTATACGTTACACTGAAGCCGATGCACGAGGTTGTCTTCAAGCCTACGGCAGTTACTTTCACGCTTTGGCTGCTAGAAATCAAAACTGGGAAGACTATTTAATTACTCAAATTCTCTTCTCTGAGAATCCTTTTACAAGGCTGGCGGGAGTGCGAGAATTTGAAGATTTGCCCCCAGCTTTAGTAACAGCAGTTCAGCATGATTTACAAGTATTGCAAAGTCTATATGAGTGTAGCAGCGCTTCTTTGAGCGAGTGGGTACAAGGCGTAGCTCACATGCCGATTTCGCCAGTAGTGTGGTATAAAGAGCAAGAATTAGTAGGAGTAGAGACAAAATTTACTACATATCTACAAGAGTTAGATAATTGGGGTGATGCTGTAGAAGAGTTAGCAGCTTATTATCGGCAATGTGGCTCTGGTTTATTTGCAGAATATCGCGCTTTACGCTGGCAATCTGGGCAGTTTCTCGGTATCAGGTATTCTGACCCGGTTAAACTGAGCGCGCTTGTCGGTTACGAATCTCAAAAAGATGCTTTGCTGAAAAATACAGAGTTTTTATTATCAGGACAGATGGCACTCCATGTATTACTTTACGGTAGTCGCGGTTCTGGCAAATCTTCTTTAGTGAAATCTTTGTTAAATGAATATAGCAATCGCAGCCTCCGCTTATTGGAAGTGGCAAAATCTGATTTAAAAGACTTACCAGAAATCGTGGAACATTTACGGGGTGTATCACAAAAATTTATTATCTTTGTCGATGACCTTTCATTTGAAGAAGATGATGATGCCTTTAAAGCCCTCAAGGTAGTTTTAGAAGGTAATTTAACGGCGCGACCTCAAAATGTAGTTGTGTACGCTACTTCCAATCGCCGCCACCTGATTCGGGAGTTTTTTGTAGATAGACCGACTCCCAAGGATAACGAGGAAATCCATGCCTGGGATACGATGCAGGAGAAGCTTTCGTTTAGCGATCGCTTTGGTTTAACCTTGACTTTTGAACCAGCCAATCAGAAAACTTATTTAAAAATTGTACAACATCTAGTGGCACAAGCTGAAATTAATATTACCCAAGAAGATTTGGAATTTCAGGCATTACAATGGGCAACTCGTCATAATGGTCGTTCTGGACGTACAGCACGGCAGTTTGTTGATTTTTTAAAAGCAGATTTAACGCTTTTTTATGCAAATAAAAACACATCCAACACTTAATATCAAAACTTTTTCATTGATGATTGCGCTTTTTTGTAACTTACAAAATAGTGTTATGCACCATTAACTAAAATTAGAGATTTCATTACCATTCTGATACCCAAATTGAGAAAAATATCTTGATTGACCAGATATAACTACTTAGATTAAGTATTTTATATGTATTTGCTTTTTAATTACGAATTACGAATTAAAAATTATAAATTAGTATGACTACTTATTCAGATAATTTTACTACGCTAAAAACCAGCAATATGCAATCAGTAACGATCAGCAATCGATTTATACTAGTGATAGTTGCCTTTAGTGTGAGTTTTGGTCTTAGCCTTGTCCCAAGCTGGGATTTTAATAAAGCCTTTCTCACAGGTGTAATTACTGCCGTTACTATCCATACAACAGCATTATTCATAGACAAGCGGCGCAGAAATTATGAAATGTTTGTTTTAGGTTCTCTCCGCAAGCGAATTAAAGAGATGGAGGGATTAAAGGCTCGCGTTGTCAGAGAAATAAATCAAATTAAAGAACATCATAATTTATTATATTCTGAATCACAACAGGTGCAAAATCAAGTCATAGAAAGCCGTAGTCAAAGAGATAGTCTACAGCGAGAATTAAGAACATTTGCCGGACAAAAGAAGCAATTAGAAACAGAAATTAGTAACCTGCAAACTGAAATTAATAATTTGCAGAACAATCAAACTGAATTGAACAATGCTTTTTCTATCCTCACAGCAGAAAAGCGCCGTTTAGAGTCAAATTGTAATGTATCTCGTGCTGAAATCACTCAATTGCAAAGTCAAATTTCCGAGCTACAACACGAAAAACAAGAAGTTGAAAGTAATTTAACTCTTTTAGGCAGACTCAAACCCCAATTAGAAGAAAAATTATACGAACTGCGAATTGCAATTCAAGAGCTAGAAGTTGAGACAACTCAAAACAATCAATTGCTGGTAGCAACGAAAACCGAAAGAGAAAATCTCCAAGCTATTCTTAATTCTTCACAAACTCAACTAGCAGAACACAAAGCTGAATTACAGCAATTACAAGGACAAGTTTCATTATTGCAAGAAGAACGAGACTCATTACAAAATCAAGTATGGGAATTACTACAACAAGTAGAAACATTAAATCCAGAGCCTTTGTCTGATAATTTCCAAGAAGATGATATTGAATTGTTTCCATTTTCGGAAATAATTGAATCTTCAGATGTCATTAAAAATTCGAAAGTTGAGACATCAGAAAATATCCCCGAAGAATGGACCAATTTTCTCGAAAATCTTCCAGGACATGAGTTACAAGTATTAAAAGCTATAGTTGAACAAGATAATCCCAATAGTGCTATTAAAAAAATTGCCGAAGCAAATATTACTATGCCAAATTTATTAATCGATTCTATAAATGAACGGGCAAATGATACTATTGGGGAATTAATAATTAATTCTGATTCGGAAAGTCCAAAAGTTTATCAGGAGTATATAACAGATGTCAAAAAAATGATTGCGACGTATGAAGGCCTCATGGCTAGACATACTTCGTCAAATTAAATTGTTATTGCCGTCGTCAGATTTAGTAGTAAGATGATATCCCTTACCTACTTACTGCGTGCTTCTGCGTTTAGAATAAAGTGAAGTGTAATACATGGCAAAGCTCAAAATCTCGAAGAAAATCTCCACTGCTTTAATCAATTCCCTTGGTGCAGGGGTAGTACCAAGATTGGGAGTTGAATATATCGCAGTAGGTCGAGAAAAAGAACTAAAAAGCGTATTACAAAATCTCGATGATATTACAGAAGGTGTCGCAGCATTTCGCTTCATAATTGGTAACTACGGTTCTGGGAAAAGTTTTTTATTACAACTAATTCGCAACCGCGCTATGGAGCAAGGTTTTGTAGTAGCTGATGCTGATTTATCGCCAGAACGTCGATTAGCTGGAAGCAACAATGAAGGCGTAGCGACTTATCGAGAATTAATGAGTCACCTAGCTACAAAAACTCGTCCTGATGGTGGTGCTTTAGTTTCGATTTTAGAAGGATGGATTAATAAAATTCAACAAGAAGTGGTTAAAGAAACTCAAATGCGTCCCAATGACGATGGTTTTGATGACCAAGTTGAATCAAAAATTAGGGAAGTAGTTCAGTATATTGAAGACTTAGTTCACGGCTTCGATTTTGGTAGCGTGATTATCGCTTATTGGCGTGGCTATCGATTAGATGATGATAATTTAAAAAATGCAGCAATGCGTTGGTTGCGGGGAGAATTTACTACTAAAGTTGAGGCGAAAGCAGCTTTAGGAGTGCGTGTAATTATTGATGATGATAGTTGGTATGACTATATAAAACTGTTTGCGAAGTTTGTCGCTGAGATTGGCTATAAAGGACTGTTAATTCTAGTTGATGAAGCCGTACATTTATATCAAATATCTACTACAGTCACACGAGAAAAGAATTATAATCGACTCCTCGCAATGTTTAACGACACCATGCAATGTAAAGCAGAACATCTTGGCATTGTTGTTGGTGGAACAACTAAATTTTTAGAAGACCCCAAACGCGGACTTTTTGCAGACCAAGCTTGGCAAAGACGTACAAAAGAAAGTCGTTTTGTTGCCCAAGCTAATGTTCAGGAACATTTAGGGCCAGTGATTCGGCTAAATCCGTTGAGTGAGGCAGAAATATTGACGCTTTTGCAACGTTTAGCTGAGATTCATGCACTTAATTTTGGGTATGAACAGACTTTGACAAATCGTGAGTTGAAGGAGTTTGTGCAAGAAATTATTAATCGCTTGGGTGCAGAAGCATTACTGACACCAGGGGAAATTGTGCGGGATTTTATGAGTGTGCTGAATATTCTTCACCAAAATCCAGGAATTGCGTTTGGTGAATTAATTCATGGCTCTAAATTTAAACCTACTGGTGTGGGTAAGGATGCAGAAGTTGATGAGGACGGCGCAGCTGAATTTAGTTTGTAGTTTACTCTCTAGTAATTGGTAAGCCAAGCCAATCGCTAATTTCATGAGTTAGCCAGTCAAGTTCTGGCAGAGTCACAGGAAAACTATTAGCATAATTGGTATAAATTTCATACTTTCTGCTTCCTGCCCAGATTATTAGGTAAGGTCTATCGCAAAAGTATAAATAGCTTAACTCACTTTATGATACGAGCGAAAATCATTCATTAGCACTCTCTGGAAACAAGCGATTCAAGTCTAATAATGCATCTTCAAATCCAGGAATTGCTACTGACTGATTCGATAAAGAAATCTGCTTACTGAGATAGCTAAACTTACTTTGAGCATTCTGATATGGCTGGCTATGACGCTCAAGTTGACGAGCAGGCAAATTTACAATCCAGTAATCAGAAATTCCGGCTTCTGCATACAATGACAACTTGATTGTTTGATCGTAATCTATAGTTTTATCCGAAATTTCAATCACTAACAAAATATCTTCAGGATAGGGATGATGAGCGAGATAATCTTCATCTCTTCCTCTTGCAATGACAACATCTGGCTCAGGCTCACTTTGATTAGGAAGGGTGATAGGATCTTGTCCACGGAGGACTGCTCGATCGCCTAAAAGCCGATCCAATTGACGGCACAGGATAGAACTACAAACTGTATGAGGTGTTCCCTTTGCTGTCATTTGAATCAGTTCCCCTCGAATTAATTCAATACGATCGCCCTTTGTCAGAAATCCGAGTTCAATCAATCGATGGTATTCAGCGATGGTAAATCGCTTAGGTGTCACAACATTCATGAGACATCTTTCCAATATTACTTGTACACTAACAAAGATTAAACTGACTGCGTTGTTTACCGCCGCAGGCATCGCAATAACTTAAGCCGTCGTTACTACAACAGAAGCATTCATAAGTAACCTTAAAGCTGTTGTTACTAAAACTGAAGCTGTAATTATCAATGCTGAAGCCGTTATTACTACAGATGAAGCATTTATAAGTAACCTTAAAGCTGTTGTTACTAAAACTGAAGCTGTGGTAACGACAGCTTCAGTTGTGGTTATGAATATGAATTTTTGTAATAAGTTTATTGCAAAGGAGTAGCGATCGCCTCAAATTGCTGCCAACAAAGATACAATGCACGCGGTACGTGAAAACATCCTTTCCATTTGCCACCTTTGAGGTTCAACAATACTTCTCCACGCCGATTGAGATAACCGAACCACTCACCGTATTCTGAATCAGCAAAGTGTGACCAGGCGTAATCATGCATCTTTTGATACCATTCCCAACACACCTCACGCCCTGTCAGGCGATAGCCCATCGCTAATGCAACCAAAGACTCTAGGTGAACCCACCACAGTTTTTGATCCCATTCCAATTGTTGTGGGGGACGACCATCTGCATCCATAAAGTAATACAATCCGCCGTACTCGTTATCCCAAGCAAAATTCAGGATGTTTAACACCACATCAACGGCTTGGTTAATAGTTTTGGTATCATTTCGACGACTCGCGATGTCCATAATGAACCACATAGCTTCGATACCGTGACCTGGGTTAATCAACCGTCCCTCAAAACAATCGACATGGGAACCATCAGGGGCAACGTTTTCGTACATTAGTCCCCGTTCTTGGTCAAGAAAATCGGTCATCACTTCGCGGACAGTCTCAGCCAGGACATTTTCTAGTGTTTCCTTTGGCAGCAACCATTCCATTTCTAAAGTCAGGTTGGCTAAAATCATCGGTACAGCCAATGATTTCATCGGGCGTGTGCCGGGATAGGTTTTATTATATTTGCCCTTGGGGTTATCTTTGCGGCGTAATACGTTGTTATAAGCTTGTATAGCCACATCCTTTGCCCATTCTTCGCCGCCAGCGAGTGCATATTTACTAAATGCCATCGCCGCAAAGCAATCAGAAAAGATATTGTAAGGGTGAACCAATGGTTTCCCTTCACGGGTGAGGGCAAAGTACCAGTTCCCATCGCTATCTCTGCCATGTTGGGCGAGAAAATTAGCGCCGTTGCTGGCAATTTTTAGCCAATTTTCGCGCTTTTCTAGCTGGTTGTAAAGCATCGAAAAAGTCCACACTTGGCGATTTTGCAGCCAGATGAATTTATCTGTATCATAAATTTTGCCTTCGCGATCGAGGCAGGTGAAATAGCCGCCTTGCTGCCAATCGAGAGAATATTTTTCCCAAAAGGGGAGTACGTCGTTGAGGAGGGCGTTTTTGTAAAGTTCAGCGTAGGCGTAGCCCACCGTAGGCATTGTTTGAAAGTCCTTCTCCATAAATTTGCTCCCCTTTTATACTAAAACCAACAGCTTAACAGTTATCATATTTTGGCTTGAACATGGAGCGACGCCGATAGCGAAGCGGTAGCGAGTCATCGAGCGTCATAGCCCGTCGTAGACATCGCGTCAGTCTTTTACAAGATTTAGTCAGCAGCAGCTATACTTCTATCTTGTATCTTGCACCATTCTCAATAACTGTAGGGTAGTTTTTTAGATATGAGGTTGTTATGACTCAGATTGAACGAGTTGCGATCGTTGGAGGAAACCACGGTAATGAGTTAACAGGAGTACATTTAGTCAAAAAGTTTCAGCAATATCCTAATTTAATTAACAGGGCAAGTTTTGAAACTCTGGCATTACTTGGTAATCTCAAAGCTATTGAAGAAGGCAAACGATACATTGAAAAAGATTTAAATCGTTGTTTCACTAATCAAGGCTTACAAAATCCTCAACTCTCAAGTTATGAAGATACGCGGGCAAAAGCAATTAAACAGATATTGCAACCACAAAATCAGCCTTTTATAGATGTAATTATTGATTTGCACAGCACAACTGCCAATATGGGGTTAACTCTGATTTTTTGTGATATGCATCCTTTCTTGCTTAGGTTAGGCGCTTATTTAAGTTCTATCAATCCTTTAGTGAAAGTCTGTATTAATCAGGAATCCAAAGAAAATGGTTTTCTCCGTTCTTTGTGCGAATTGGGTTTTGTTATAGAAGTTGGGGCTGTAGCTCAAAATGTTTTAAACGCCAAATTATTTCAGGAAACAGAACAGCTTATTTATGCAGTTTTAGATTATTTTGAAGGGTGCAATCAGGGGAATATTCCGCAGACAAGCAACCACCTTACACTTTATAAATATATTAAGACTATCGATTATCCTAGAAGCGATGCCTACGGCGGGCTGCACCTACGCGGGGAAATTCAAGCCATGATTCACCCCCAGCTTCAGTTTAGGGATTATGAACCTTTGCATCCAGGCGATCCAATGTTTCTGACTTTTGAAGGAAAAGATATTTTCTATGAGGGAGCGTCTACTGTTTATCCTATTTTTATTAATGAAGCAGCTTACTACGAGAAAGGAATTGCGATGTATTTAAGTCAAAAGCAGGAAGAAATAGTTTAATTTTTTCATCACCTTCGCCTCACTTTCGCCTCACTTTTATCTCTACCCACTGTTGGATCGAGATTCACCCAAGGTATTTCTCCTCGCCGATAATTTAAATTACTCCCTGGCATTTATGCCATCTCCTGCAACGCCATCCCAAGCAGCAATTTCAGCTTGATACTCTGCATCTTTAACATCCTGCATTAGTGCTGTAATCATTTCTGCTGCTAAAATTCGGCGGCGGTGTTCTGCTAGCAGTGTATTGATGTATGCACTACGGTTTCCCTGTGCATACTGATCTACAAATTGCAGAATGTCTTTTTCTAAGCTAATTGTGACTTTGAGTATCTATAATTAATTTTTAGTATTACTATTTAGTATGACTTTATGATCATACTAATAATTTGCGAAACTTATATACCTGGCTTATATAGGCAAATTACAGTAAAGCGTAGACACATATTCCCTTGTAGTCAGACACCACTTTAATCGATTTATTTAGCTATAAAAATTAAGCAGACAAATATTTTTGGCAATTAATATCAATTTTCTGTCTGCAATAACCAAAAGCCGCTATAAGTCATACCAGAATCATCGGGTTGAACTAACAAAAAATGCAATCCTCGGCTTTGCTGCTTGCGTTGTTCAAATCCTTGGGCTGCTGTTGTAACTTCTGGATCTTCAAATGTGGCAACAATCCATCTATCTACCAAGCTAGCTTCTAATATTAAGCCATCCGGTGCGCCAGAAATGTAGTTCAAGCTGACGGCACGGGCTTGCTGTAACCACCGTGCTAGGCGCATTGATTGCCGTCCACCATAAATTATTACACCAGGAACAGGAACTGTTGATGCTAAACCCAAATTGATTGGTTTGAGATGTTCTGCGATGTGCAAAATGGGAATGGGGCGATCGCTAAATCTCGTTTCTACATCACTAGCAGCTAGAGTCGCAAAACGCCATTGTTCTCCCCAGAGGTTTTCTGGTAATGGTGCTGGGGGTGGTTTATCCAGCGTTGAGGGATATTGCTTTTCTTGTAACCACTGCTTTAACGCCAAGGTGTGGCGGCTAGGTTCGACATTAATACTTAAATTGCGTCCAGCTGCCTCAATTAAACTTAGAGACTGAGGACGAAACACCTGAATTACATCTGGCAATTTTTCACCAGCAGCTAGCTCAAGTTGAGTCGCAACCCAATTAGAATTTGCTGCTGACTGGAGACAGGTGGCTTCATACTCAAAGCTACGAGTTGCGTCACAAATCAACAACTCCCATAAAATTTGTCCAGACGCATCTTGTGAGGGACGACGATAAAAATCAACCTGCCAAATTTTCATAAGTGGGGAGTGGGGCATTCGTGAGAGTTTAAGATATTCTAAATCTTTTCCTGAAGGCGAATAACAGACCCACTATCCCGGAGCCGAGAACACCAAGTGATGAGTCAGGTTCTGGAACCACTGCTAGTTCTGGAACCACTGCTACTTTCTGTGGCTTTGTATCGCAGGCGCTGGAGACCCTGTTGGTATCCATCGTCACGATACCATTTTGCACCAAGGCTCTACCGCACATAATGTTTGCGCCAGTAGTCAGGGTGATGCTCGTGAGCGCTAGAATATTTCCCAAGAACTGAGTGCCAGTACCAAGAGTCGCGGAGCTGCCGACCTGAAAAAACACATTGGGAACGTCACCGTTGGTCGTGACAATAGACGAGTTGCTTGCGGTCGTGAGCGTACTCCCTATCTGGAAAACGAAGAGCGCATTGGGGTCTCCTTGATTGTTGAGTGTGAGTTTTCCGCTCAACTGAGCCGATGAGCTAAAAGAATAGACGCCAGGTGTGAGCGTGAGTCCACCCAGGTCCTTACCTGTCAAGTCCACATTGCTACTCAAGCCTGCTAAAAAATTGTACGCAGTTGCGTTATCCGTCTGAGCCTGAGCCGCAACTGTATCAGATGTGAATATCGTTCCGGTAACGCTTCCTGGAGAAAAGCCAGTGGCTGAAGAACCTGTGCTGACACCCAGAGATTCCGTGATCAGGGAAGGGCCGGTATTAGTTACCGTCGAGGCAGCCAAGACCCCGAAGTTATTCGCCGTTCCCAGCATAGAAGTAGAAGCGGCTTTTGCTTCCGCTTGAAAACTGGAGAATACCACGATTCCCAAAACTATTGCGTACTTGTAATTCATTTTTAAGTATTATTACTAGCATTAATATGCTTTAATGAATACAAGTTTAATTGATCTTAAAGGAAAAATTGTGCTTTCTTTAACCTTGACGTAATCTTTAGCATTGTATAAAAGCAGGATAAATTTGCACTTGACAAAGACCGAAGTAGTCAAGCATTGCTGGCAGAAGCTTTAAATGATTTATTTGAAAAATATGGGAGTCGTTTATGACAAAGGTTAAGCTGATTACCCAATTAAATACTTTGCCCCCCCGGAGAATCAAGACTTAGGCGTGGTTAAATATCTGTGAAAGCCAGTCTCCAAACAAAACAGAATTCAGCATGAATTCTATACGAGTGGCGGCTAGCGCAGCTTAAGAAGAGAAGAGGCTGCATCGTTCGCGTAGCGTCTCGTAGAGAAAGGTCGAAGTGTGGGTCTGAATCCCCCATTGATTGATTTTGACGCCTCGGCGGAGCGTCTCCGGCTTTGCTCCTAAATTCTGACTTCTGAATTCTTCTTCAAAAAGCCTGAATCCATTCTTTGACTGAATATTCAGTCCAGATGCCATTTTCCCAGTAAGGATCGTTTTCAATTAACTGGCGCACAGTGGCTTCGTCTTCGGCTTCGTAAATCCCAAAAACTTTTGTAACATCCTTGGTGGGGCCGATGGTAATCAGCACACCGGATTCTTTCTGTTTTGCTAATCCGTCTAAATGAGCTTGACGATAGGGGGCGCGTTTTTCGATAACGTCTTCGCAGTAAGTTCCCCAGAGTACATATTTAGGCATAGCTAAGACTATTTTGGATTTTGGATTTTAGATTTTGGATTTTAGATTTTGCAGCCAGTGCATCGGGGAGTGAGTAATTATTAATTTCTCACTCCTAGCAAATGACAAATGACAAATGACAAATGACTAACTTCTCAAATTCACGCCGAATTTTTCCACCAAGGCTTCGCGGACTTTATTGTGTACTGGTTCAACTTCAGCCTCAGTCAGAGTGCGATCGCTAGCCCGATAAATTAAGCGGAATGCTAAACTCCGCTGTCCTTCGGGGACATTTTCGCCCCGATATTCATCAAACAATTCTACCGATTCGAGCAAATCTTTACCAGCTTTGGTAATTACTTTTTCAATTTCGACAACTGAGATTTTCACGGGTGCGAAAAAGGCGATGTCGCGATCGCTAGCTGGATAGGTAGAATAGGGCTGGAATGTCGGGACGAGGACTTCATCTTGTTCTAGCGAATCTAAAAGCACATCTAGATCCAACTGGAAAACATAAACGGAATCTGGTAAACCTTTTTCTCGCCGCAATTGGGGATGGAGTTGCCCAAAAATCCCCAGTCTGTTACCCCGAATCCACAGAGAAGCGGTGCGTCCTGGATGTAAGCGCTCGTCGCGGCGATCGGGTTGAAATTCGATTTGCAAGCTAAGTTGCCGAAATACACTTTCTAAAATGCCTTTGGCTTCAAACCAGGTGATGGGTTCTTCGCGTCCACTTTTTGACCATTTGCCAAGGGTGCGATCGCCTCCGATAATTCCCGCCAGAGCTTCTGTTTCTTGCAAACCGTCTTCTTCTTGCCAGAAAATCTGCCCGATTTCAAAACCGTTCAGCGCACCATTACCCTGCTCTAAATTGTATTGAAAGGCATCAATTAACCCAGAGATCAAATCGGTTCGCAGCGCTGAATATTCAACAAATAAGGGGTTGGACAGTACTATATTTCTGTCTTCTCCTGGTTTGACTAAAGAATAGTGGATTAATTCTGTCAATCCTTCAGCCCGCAGGAAAGCTCGTAATTTGCGAATTAGTTCTTGATCTAAAGGCAGATAACCAGCTTCTGCTTTTTCTGGTAAAGTATCGCAGAATTTGTTGTAGCCATAGAGACGGGCGATTTCTTCAATTAAATCAATTTCTCGCTCTAAGTCGCGGTAACGATAAGGTGGGACGGAAACTGACCATGTAGGTTGATGGCTGCTATCTTCTCCTGAAGGAGTCAGCTGACATCCCAATGCAGTCAGGATGCGCTCAACATCTTGTCCTTGAAGTTCACCTGTGTCTTCTTCTAATTCGATTGGCCCCAATATCTGATTAACTCGGTCTAAACGCAGGGCGATAGAACGACTCCAGGTAGACGGATCGGGGCGGGTGTCGGCAATTTCTTGCTGGACAATAATTCCACTCGCTAATTCGCTAATTAAGGATAAGGCGCGGCGATTGGCTATTTCCAACTCAGCCCGGTTAACTCCCCGTTCGTATCTGCCAGAAGCCTCACTTCTTAACCCAACACTGCGCGAAGAACGGCGAATTGCCACGGAATCAAATAAAGCTGCTTCTAAAACTAGGCTTTGAGTACCTGCATGGACTTCCGTTTCTTCCCCACCCATAACTCCCGCCAGTGCAACGGGTCTGTCGTTAGCAGTAATTAACAAATTTTGGGTTGCGAGGGTGCGAGTTTGTCCATCCAGGGTTTTGAGGAATTCTCCATTATTGGCGAAGCGAACGCCGATGCTTAAATTTTCGCTACTTGCAACAGATTTTAGGCGATCGCCATCAAAGGCGTGCAGTGGTTGTCCCCATTCCAACAAAACGTAGTTAGTAATATCCACCACATTACTGATGGGACGTACCCCAGCCGCCCGCAAACGCTGTTGCAGCCATTCGGGAGATGGAGCAATTTTCACCTGTTCAATTACCGTACCGATGTATGCAGGACAAGCTTGGGTATCGGCTATTTTTAAAGCTAAATTTCCGGCATTTTTGGGAATAGAGACTTCACCAGCTTCAGGAATGCTCAACTTTCCACCAGTCAAAGCGGCTACTTCTCTAGCTACGCCTACCATACTTAGAGCATCAGCGCGATTGGCTGTTGCGGTCAGGTCTAAAATTACATCATCTAAACCCAACAATGGCCGGACATCACTACCCAATGGTAAATTTTCCTGGGTAAAAATATGAATTCCGTCTACATCGGTAGGCAAACCGAGTTCCTTTAAAGAACAAATCATGCCCTGAGATGCTACACCACGTAGTTTTGCGGGTTTAATTTTTAAATCAATTTTGGGTAAGTAAGTACCCGTAGTTGCCACAGGCACATAGATATCTGCCTTCACATTGGCAGCACCACAGACAATATTTAAAGTTTCACCTGTACCGATATCCACTTGGCAAACACTCAATTTATCGGCGTTGGGATGGGGTTGACGCTCAAGCACTTTCCCAATCACCACGCCATTTGCCCAAGTGCGGCGGTCTTCAATCTCTTCAACCTCAAACCCCGCCATTGTCAGGGTTTCGGCTAATTCTTCTGGACTAAGTTTTATCTCTACTAGTTCGCGCAGCCAATTTAGAGAAATACGCATGGAGTGTGCTTGTTTTAGGAATCGTCTTTTGCTCTTATTTTAGGGTGCCTGCTAGCGATCGATGGCTACTCGCCCTGCAAGGCGTACCCTTTCACTTGAACAATCGTACTACGTTAGCCTGGCAAAACAATATACTCCAAAAAAATGAGCTAATTAGGTAAGAGATGCGATCGCAAAGAATAGTAGTCCTAAGAGTTGCAAATATTTAAGTAGAAATTCTGAGTAACGGAGAGAAAATCATTCAATAAGTCATTTAGATTATCAACAATTATTTGTAAAAACCCTGCAACGATTCATTTATAAGCTCTTTACTAAGTTTAGACTTCGTTACATAGATTGATTTTTTAACGCCCACTTACTTAAAATTACTAGTCCCCAATACTTTACTAATTAAATACTTTGTTTTAATATATAATAACCAGCAAACAGCATGACGTAGTTTTTAGGTTGAAGCGTTTATGTTTGCAGTTAACCACAATTTTTAGAGGGGTTTAATCTATTATGATGAGTCTGAAGAAATTATGTGTGTCTACCGTTTTGGCGGGTACTACTGTAACTCTGACGACCTTTAAAATTAATTATGCTCAAGCTGTTGAGCTTTCAAATAACTCATTTCAACAATTCAATCAAATAGCAACTGTTACTGGAACAGATGATTTTAATGATGATTTAAAATACTTTCAACAAGGAAAAATGGTAGATTTATATGCAAAAGATAACTACCTTATTGCTCAGGCATTCCCTATAACTCCCAGAATTTTCTATTTAACTACTGCAACAAACGGGGATGGTTTCTTTTCTGTAGGACATGGTTTGGGGAACTCTTTCATTTATGGAATCGAAGTAGCTGTACAACATATTAATGGAAATTGGCACACTCTAGAATTCAGCAATTCCGTTGACAATCGGTTTTGGTGGAATACTGCAAAGGTAGAGGGATTCATAAATTCACCTAACTTTCGGTTTCGTCCTGTAAGAATTATCATTTTTGCATATCCCTAGAAATGCCGTAGAGCTATATACAGGATAACTATATAATCTGGGCTTGTTTTTTCTCTGTTCTCAACAAGCCCAGCTTTTTGCTCTGAGCAATTGATTTATTTTTTAATTTTTAATTAAAAAAAGGTCAAAGATTGGTCATCTAGTTTCTATTAACAACAAGTTGAACAATGTAGTCTTTGAGTGCGATCGCCTTTCCGCTCTTTGGGTACGGGGAAACCTCTATCAATCTCATTGAATATTTATCTAAAAATTGAATTGGTAAAGCATCACGACCTGGTATCAGGGTTAGCGTTAATGTTGAAACTTGCTGACCATTTTTTATGATGTCTAAGCCAATAATAACTTGCCCTTGCCAAATACAAGTTACATTACTTGGACACCGAGAATCCTGGATAACTTGTGAAAATTTGATTTCAATATTTTCAGTGGGTAGGTAAGCTGTCCTTCCATATCTAAGATAAAATGGAGTATTTAAAGCAGTTCCAACTCTAGCCATCAATTGTTGCTGATTACCTTGAGCAATTGATTTAACTTCTATACTTGAAGGCTTGATATTTGATAAGATTCCATAGCTAGGAAGGGAATTTACTCCACCAATCAATGTTAATATAACTGCTGCGCTCACTACACTTTTCATTTTTTATACTCCATAATTGAGAATTTTATTATTAGTTGAGCCAGAAAGTAGACTTATAAATTATTTTGTTTTCTGCTAGAGTGAAGTTTTAAAACACAAAACGCAATTAGCTAACTTGTGTATGTAGGCGCAGCCCGTCGTAGACATCGCTTCTTGCATAACCATTACGAGTGAGAGCCATTTGGTTTCTCACGCTTGAGCTAAAATCCCATAAAACCAGCAATCTAAATACACAAGCTTTTTTCTGATTTCAAAAATTTCAACAGCGCTTTTCCAAGAATTCGTTGCTTAATGTATCTTGAAGATTCACTCTAGTTTTACTTTCTAGCATTATTAGTCCATATTTGAGCAATTATTACATTATGTAAAAGGGACATTATTTTTTCTCTTTTCTCAACAAGCCCAGCTTTTTGCGATGAGCAATTACCAAGATTGTACAAGACTTTAGGCGAATTATTATCTGTTAGGTTATAAGGTGCGTAGGCGTAGCCCGTCGTAGACATCACCTGAGATTAAAATCTCTCTAACTTGAGTGCAGGGTAAATAGCCTAGACCTAGCATTGAAGCAATGTTATGGGAATATACTGACTGAAATTATCAAAATCGTTATCTGTAATTATTATTTTATAATTTCTCCGGGTGGCTGCGGCACAAATTAGGAAATCTGTGTTTGCACCTTGAACACCATTGCTTCTGCAAGTATTATAAAACTCAGAAGCAAGTTCATAGTCTTCCATATCTAACTCAAGATTGGGAAATGCGCGGAGATAATTTTTCAGCCGATTGTATTGGTTAGCGTCACGAATTCCTGAGAGTATCTCTTGCCGAACAGCGCCAAGCAAAGCAACTTGACCATCACTGATTAATTCTTGCAACACTGCAACATAGGGTGATTCATCAATTTTATAATTGCGTCTGAGAGCTAAAGACCAGACTGAAGTATCAACAATGACTTTCATCGACTCCGGCGCTGTAGCTTGTAGTCATAATCATCTTCGTATTCAATCGTGCCAAATAGCTCCAGAATTTTCAGTTGTTTTCGACGTTGGACATACTCTCGTAATGCCTCTTCTACAACGGCATCCTTAGTTGGATGATTACCAAGTTCGAGTAGCTCTCCTTAATTAAGTTTTCGTCAATTTCGAGATTAGTAATCATGTGTAGATTATCGCACAAAGTAATGTGCAGTAAAAACTCATTGGAGTAGTTAATTTAAGTCAAATGCATAAAAACTATTTTCAGTAGTTCGGCGCGAGTAAACGGTTTAGTAAGATATCCAGATGCCCCGACTAATTTGGCTTTTACTTTGTCTACAATTCCTTTATTCCCAGTGACAAAGATAATAGGAGTATTTTGAAACAGGGAATTATTTCGTATAATCCGGCACAACTCATAGCCATCAATTCCTAGCATGTTTAAATCCAACAAAATTAAATCCGGTTTGTGCCTTATAATTGACAAAACGGCTTTCACTGGATCGTTAATAGTCACTACAGAAAAATTTTCATTTTCTAAGAAATAACTAATTTCTTTAAGAATTGTAGGGCTATCATCTACAGAAACGATTTTGTGGACTTTTTGTACTGTTACCGTAGCAGCCGTTACTCTTTGGGAAGCAGAATTTATGCTATTTGATATTGTTGGTTCCTGAAAGTTTTCTTTTGAAGGAGTAGAAATCTGTGGTAATCGCTGAACAGGAACTATTTTCTCTTCAGGAATATTTTGGTAAGAATTGACAGTGCTACTTAGTTCTTGTTTGGTGTCAACTAACCCTAAAATCAATTTTGAGAAAAGCGATTGCTCCTCAAAAATCTTTGGTAATTTATCAAATGGTGGATCGGGTTCATGGAGGATAATCGCACCCTTAAGGATGTAAGGGTATAAATTGCGAGCTAGTTGAATTTCATCTTGATTCAAAATTACAGCCAGATGACACAGGCTAAAACCCTTCATCCAGTTAATTAAATCTGGCTGTAGATTTGGTAAATCTTGGTCATCAAACTTACTGTTAATCAACAGATATGGCCGTTGATATTGAGAAGAAATTTTTGGTGTAAAAGCCTGCCAATTCTGTAATCTTACTTGGCAATACTCTAGAATTTTTTCTACACCTAGCCTGCAAATTTTTGGCATTATCTCAATTGATTCTGTTAATTCATAAGTACCTTCTTTGATGAGCAAAAATGATTCAATGACCTCTTTAACTAATTCTTGAACCAGCACTGCTGCTTGTGTAGAATGTAGATGTTGTTGACTAACAAGCCAGGATATAGCCTGATACTCAGCAGGGTGGCTTCTCGAATTACTGTCATCTTGGATTAATTTACTGTGTGAGTCAGGTTCAAACATCAGCCGTACTTGAATGCGAACCTCATTAGTAAGGAGTGGAATTTGCTGGCTGAGGCGGCGCAAATGGCGTTCTAATCGATCAAATGGTTCCACGGAATGGGTAGCGTAAGTTATTTTGCCCTGTTCTAAGTAAATCGACCAAGAAACGGAGTTACTCAATACTTGTAAACAAGTACTGTCGGAACAATTGGATAATTGTCTTAACAAACTTAGAGGACGTAGTTTGGTGAATGTACCTGACTTATTCATATTTTTCAAGTTTTTTGCGGAATCAACAACCGAACATTTGTAGATTAAAAATATGATCTATAAAGTATTCTCTTCTTTGTAATATTTTTCTACCCACAAATTATTTATTTGAAAATATGTACATATATTAAAAATTGTAAGGTTTATATATTCTTTGTTACATTTAGCACATTTGACTTAATCTGACTCAAAAAGCAAGTAGGTATGAATAAAGGTAAGCATCTATCATAGCTAGATTATCAGTAGATGTTGGTTAATTCTGGATTTTACTAACTACTGACAACTTTTGAGTGAAGACCTTAATAATGACGTTTATTTATGCCCACTCACTTCAAGATGCAAATTTGATTCCAACTTCGCGTAGTTACACTGATATACTTCTAGAGTTAACGAGCTTAATTATGGTTAATTACTTTTCCTTAAAGAAACGATTCTTCTACATAAAATCTTTAAAAACTTATCTAGGAAAGTTTACGTATTTATTGTACTGTAGGTTTAATGGATATAACTTTTTGGTAGATACATTACAACAGGTAATGCTGGGTTTTGATAAACTCTTTTTTGCTAAACTAAGCTGTGCTCAAGTTCATCTTAAATATATAGAGAACTTTATGAAAATAATTTGTTTAATAAAGATTAGAGCATCTACCAATAGATACTATATTCTGTAGTCGCCTCGGCGATTGGAACTATATACTCTGAGCAAAGGGAAATAAAGCTTTGGACTTTAACATAACACAAAAAGTTATGCATGATACATTAAGACTTGATGAAGTAGTAGAATTTGCTGAGAACCCAGAACCACGTTGTCCTTGTGTACTTTTATTAGACACATCTGGGTCGATGCAAGGAGAGGCGATTGAGGCTTTAAATCAGGGTTTACTGAGTTTGAAGGATGAATTAGTCAAAAATTCCTTAGCCGCGAGACGGGTGGAAGTGGCGATCGTCACCTTTGATAGTAATATCAATGTAGTACAAGACTTTGTGACTGCCGATCAATTCAATCCGCCGATTTTGACAGCCCAAGGCTTAACTACAATGGGTGCGGGAATTCATAAAGCTTTGGACATAATTCAAGAGCGGAAATCTCAGTATCGTGCCAACGGGATTGCTTACTATCGTCCTTGGGTATTTATGATTACCGATGGAGAACCGCAAGGTGAGTTAGAGCAAGTGGTAGAGCAAGCATCCCAGCGTCTACAGGGAGACGAGGCTAACAAGCGGGTAGCATTCTTTACAGTTGGTGTAGAAAATGCGAATATGACGCGTTTAAATCAAATAACTGTACGTACTCCCTTAAAGCTTAAAGGATTAAATTTTATCGAGATGTTTGTCTGGCTGTCAACTAGTATGTCGGCTGTTTCTCATTCCCAAGTAGACGAACAGGTAGCACTACCGCCGATTGGTTGGGGGACTGTTTAATTAAAAATTGCAGCTTGATGTTTACACAGCTAGCTGCTTGAAAAAAATTTATGAACATATCAAAACAGATTGCTCAATGGCGGATTGTGGCTGCATCTGTATGTGGTACAAGTCACTTAAAAAACAATCAATTATGTCAGGATGCTCATCACTGGCAGATATTGTCAGATAATGTTTTAGTGGCGGCCGCAGCAGATGGCGCGGGTTCTGCTAGTCTTGGGAAAGTGGGAGCGATGGTTGCTGTGGAGACAGCAATAGAAAACATTTCTACCAAAGGGCTGACCCGAAAAAGTTTGACTGATGATACATTGGTGCGATCGCTCTTAAATGATGCCATATTAGCCGCCAAAAAAGCTGTAGAGGATGAAGCGGCTACTTGTGACAAACAGCCTCAAGATTTAGCAACTACCTTAATTATGCTGGTTGCCACACCAGAAGTTGTAGCTGTAGTTCAGATAGGTGACGGTTTGGCAGTGGCAAAAGATCGTCTGGGCAACCTGCTGGCGCTGACTATGCCTGACAGTGGTGAATACATCAACGAAACTACTTTTTTAACTTCGCCCAATGCCTTAGATACAGCACAGATGAGATTATGGCGCACAGATATAGTAAACGTTGGTATCATCACCGACGGATTACAAATGCTGGCTTTGAATATGGTTGTTGGCGAACCTCACAAACCATTCTTTTTTCCGCTGTTTGAATTTGTCGCCAATACCGAGGATAAGACAGAAGCGAAGGAGCAATTGGTAAAATTTTTACGCTCAGAGCGGATTACGCAACGCACTGATGATGATTTAACACTCATTATAGCCGCATTCAACGACTCATGAGCAATCGATTTACAGGTTTCACATCTTACAATAACTTCCGTTAGCGGTAATTTCATTATGCAGGTACTACGTTGTTCCCCCAGAAAAGAAATCCTCAGTCTCAATGTCAGTTTGGGACGTGGCGGTGAAGCTTGTGTTTATGCTGTGCCATCCGATAACGACTTGGTGGCGAAGATTTACCACAAGCCAACTACTGCCCATGCTGAAAAACTCCAGGCGATGCTTGCCAACCCACCAGAAAACCCTACGGCGAGTTTAGGGCATATCTCTATCGCTTGGCCAGAGGATTTATTACGGGCGGCAGATGGCAAAAATAGCATCCTGGGATTTTTGATGCCACGGATTCAGGGGATGCGTCCAATCATCGACTTTTACAACCCCAGAACCCGTCGGCAACATTGCCCCCTATTCAACTATCAGTACCTGCTCCGCACGGCTCGTAACTTGGCGGCAGCTTTTGCCGCTTTGCACGCTAGTGGATATTGCATTGGTGATGTAAACGAATCTAATATCCTCGTCAGTGATACAGCACTGGTAACTTTGATAGACACAGACTCTTTCCAAGTAACCGACCCAAACAGCAATGTTGTTTATCGCTGTCCAGTAGGTAAACCAGAGTTTACTCCACCAGAACTACAAAATAAAACTTTTGCCCAGCACGATCGCGAAATCTCTCACGATTTATTTGGGTTAGGGGTGCTAGTATTCCAACTCTTAATGGAAGGCACCCACCCATTTTCGGGGATTTTTCAAGGTGCGATTGAGCCACCACCTTACGAAGCCCGCATTGCATCAGGTCATTTCACGTACAGCGAAAAGCGTTACGTACCCTACCTGCCAACACCCATCGCCCCCCCTTGGGAAATTCTCCATCCCAGCTTACAGGAATTATTTGTCCGTTGTTTTGAAGAGGGTCATAACAACCCACAACTACGCCCCAGTGCCCAGACTTGGCTCTCAGCCATCGCTGAAGCCGAAGAGTCCCTAATTACCTGTACGACAAATCCCCAGCATCGCTACAACAACCACATGCGTAGCTGTCCGTGGTGCGAACGTACCGTGCGACTAGGTGGACGCGACCCCTTCCCATCACATCGGGCTATAGAAGCTAGAGAACATCTACAACCGCGAATCAAAGCGAGAAAACGCTACAATCAGACACCGCATTTTCCTCAGCGAGCCATGTCACCGCAGCTAGCTAATTACTGGCAGCCAATAATGACTCCCAGCGGTTCATATAAACCTTCCAAAAAGTCAAAGTTGTACCCGATTATTTGTTGTTTGCTGGGTTTTGGTTTATTGGGATATGCAGACGTAATGATTAAATTTACTCAGCCGTTGGTTTCCCAAAATGCTTACACCCAACAAACAATCAAGTCTTCCCAGCCAAATAATAAACTCAGCTTCGCTGATTCTTATCAGCAAGGTTATATTGCTTACAAAGAGCGGGACTATGAAAAAGCAATTGTCAATTTCAGCCAAGCAATTGAACAAGAACCTACACACGCTAGAGCAATTGTAAATCGTGGCAATGCCCGCTATAACCTGAAAGACTATGAAGGCGCAGTTACAGATTATAGCCAAGCTCTGAAAATCAATCCCAATCAAACCAAAGCTCTGGTAAATCGGGGCAATGCTCGCTATATGCTCGCCGAATATAGCAACGATCCCGATCGAGAATATAATCTAGCGATCGCAGACTATAATCGAGCCATCGGTTTAGATAATAATGAAATTGAAGCTTATGTCAGACGGGGGATTGTCCGCGCCCAAATGGCTAAATACAGCGGTGAATCACAACAAGCTTACAAAAAAGCGATCGCAGATTTTACTCAAGCCATACAACTTAATGTCTCCAAAGCCGAAGCTTACTTCCAGCGGGGTGTTGTTTATTATCAAATCGCTCAATATAGCAGCAATTATCAGCAAGAATATAATCAAGCGATCGCTGACTTTAACCAAGCATTAACTCTAAGCCCTAAACTAGCAAAAGCATATCTCAAACGAGGCATGGTTCGCTATGAACTGGCACAATATGGCGGTAGTGAAGCTAACAAAAACCAGACAAAAGCTGTCGAAGATATACAGGCATCTGCCAAAATATTTCTTGAGCAAGATGACATGGATAATTATCAACAAGCACTCAGTAATATGTGTGTAGTCATCGAAAACAAATGTGACCCTTTATTCCAAGGCTCAAGTAACATGGAAAAAACTAACTAGAAACAAGTAAGTTTTGTTACTAGCATATTGTTGGTTTTGATTGAAAAAATCAAGCCTGACTAGGGTTAGCGCCAGCTAACCCTAGTTATTTTATAGGTGATATTTTTATTTCCTTGAGTAATTTATTTCTGTATTTATAGATATTCATAGAGCTTTTATATAGAAAAGATTTTAATTTATCTTTCCTTTATAATTTCATCGGAAATTACAGTTAGATTATTGACGGAGAAACAGAAATCAGAAATACATTTCTCTCCCTTTAAGTGCATCCTCTTCATCTCGAAAAATTCAAATAATCATATCCCTACAAATCTCCGAGGTAATTGCATGAAAGCGGTGATTTTGGCTGGAGGTCTTGGTACACGCCTCAGTGAAGAAACCAGTGTTAGACCCAAGCCGATGGTTGAGATTGGTGGTAAGCCAATTCTCTGGCACATAATGAAAACATATTCTGCCCACGGCATTAATGATTTCATTATTTGTTGCGGTTATAAAGGTTACATCATTAAAGAGTATTTTGCTAATTACTTTTTACACATGTCAGATGTTACCTTTGACATGCGCTTTAACCAGATGAACGTGCATTCTGGTTATGCAGAACCCTGGCGTGTCACCTTAGTAAACACGGGTGATAATACAATGACAGGCGGACGCTTAAAGCGAATCAGCGAACATCTTGGTAACGAGACTTTTTGCTTTACTTATGGTGATGGTGTCAGTAATATTAATATCACTGAGCTAGTTAAATTTCATAAAGAACAAAGTAGCTTAGGAACACTCACAGCCGTTCAACCAGCCGGACGTTTTGGTGCTATTTCTTTAGGATATGAGCAAACCAAAATCACCAGCTTTCGGGAAAAACCTGAAGGTGATGGAGCTTGGATTAATGGCGGCTATTTTGTCTTAGAACCAGAAGTAATCAACTTAATTGCTGATGACTCTACAGTGTGGGAGCAAGAACCATTAGAAAAGCTAGCTGATATGGAACAGCTATCTGCTTTCAGACATGATGGGTTTTGGCAACCGATGGATACTTTACGTGATAAAAACTATCTCGAAGGGCTGTGGAAAAACAACCAAGCTCCTTGGAAGGTATGGTAAGGAGAGTTGGGGGAGCAGGGGGAGCAGAGGAGAATAATTAATAACCAATGCCCAATGCCCAATGCCCCATGCCCAATGACTTTATAGATTTACTGTAATTTGAAGTGCGATAATACTAATGTATGATTTTGCGATTATAGGTGGGGGAATAGTTGGACTCTCGACAGCGTTGGCTTTAGGAAAACGCTATCCTAATGCCCGGATTTTAGTACTAGAAAAAGAGAGTCAATGGGCATTTCACCAAACTGGCAATAATAGCGGGGTAATTCATTCTGGTATTTACTACAAGCCAGGGAGTTTCAAAGCTAAATTTTGTCGTGATGGTTCTCGTTCAATGGTAGAATTCTGCCAAGAGCATGGAATTGACCATGAAGTTTGTGGTAAAGTAATTGTTGCGACTGAAGAACAAGAACTACCACGCTTAGAAAATCTCTACAAACGCGGCTTAGACAATGGCATAGAAGTCCAGAGAATCAGCCCCGAAGAAGTGAAGGAAATTGAACCTCACGTAAGATGTGTAGGTGGAATTCGGGTATCTTCAACTGGTATTGTTAATTACAAGCAAGTTTGTTTGAAATATGCCCAGCTAATTCAACAGCAGGGTGGAGATTTACACCTGAATACAAAAGTCCTGAAAATCTCTCCAAGTGGTAAAAATCAGGTATTGCAAACAAACAAAGGTAACTTTGAAACCTGCTTTGTAATTAATTGTACTGGATTGCATAGCGATCGCACCGCCAAACTAGGGCAAGTTGAACCCCAAGCCAAAATTGTCCCATTCCGGGGAGAATACTACGAACTCACCCCAGAAAAACGCTATCTAGTCAAAACACTAATCTACCCAGTTCCCAATCCAGATTTCCCCTTCCTGGGTGTCCACTTTACCCGGATGATTGATGGTAGCGTCCATGCAGGGCCAAACGCAGTTTTATCCCTCAAACGCGAAGGCTACAAAAAAACCGACTTTGACTTACGAGATTTTCTGGAAGTCATCACCTATCCCGGTTTCTGGAAGTTAGCAGCTAAACACGCTGATGAAGGCATTCAAGAAATCATTCGTTCTTTTAGCAAAGCAGCCTTTACCAGAAGTTTGCAAAAACTAATTCCTGAAGTCCAAGCAGAAGATTTAGTTCCCACCCATGCAGGAGTTCGCGCTCAAGCCTTAATGAACGATGGCAAGCTTGTAGACGACTTTTTGATTGTTTCTGGTCAAAACTCCATTCATGTTTGCAATGCTCCTTCTCCTGCTGCTACATCTTCTCTAGAAATCGGCAAAGCGCTTGTGGCAGAAATTCCCCAACTTTCGCATCTAGAGAGTGTAGTCACTGCATAGATATCATAGTTGTTATTTCCGGGACTGCTGACGTAAGGGATGAATCTTGTATGGTGGGCATCTTTCTTTGCCTGCCTCGAAATATAAGGGACGAGTAAGATATCCATCCTACAACAAACAAAAAAGTGTGGTGCATCAATTCAGAACCGCTATAGAGTGCTTCTACCCAATGGGTTAGTCGGCAAACTATGTAATGACTTTATATATAGCGCTTCTAGGTTGAGTCCAATGACCTCCAACCTCAAGAAAAGGGGTAAGATTCAAAGCCTCTCTCCTAAAAGTAGAGAGGTTTGGAGAGAGGTCAAGTTATTGCATACAAACGAAAAATATAGCGGTTTCCTTCTAGATGCAACACACTCTAGGGCGTACATCTGTGCGTCCATGCTAAACGAAGAATTTAACTCATCAACACAATACAAAGGAATTAACCACAATGAAAATATTAGTAACTGGAACAGAAGGCTATCTAGGTTCGTTATTACCGCCTCTGTTAATTGAACGAGGACATGAAGTTATTGGTCTAGATACCGGCTTCTATAAAGTTGGTTGGCTGTACAACCCTAGTGGAGTCACACCCAAAACTCTGAATAAAGATATCCGCAACATCACCCCTGATGATTTGGAAGGTATTGAAGCCATAGTTCACATGGCGGAACTCTCCAACGACCCAGCCGGACAATTGGCACCAAATATTACCTACGAAATTAATCATGTAGGTTCAGTTCGTCTAGCTAGCCTGGCTAAGGCTATGGGTGTGCGTCGCTTCGTATATATGTCTTCGTGCAGTGTCTACGGTGTTGCAACCGCAGGTGATGTCACAGAAGAATCCCCAGTTAATCCCCAAACAGCCTACGCAGAATGTAAAACTCTCGTAGAAAGAGATGTCAGACCACTCGCTGACGATGACTTCTCTCCCACCTTTATGCGGAATGCTACAGCCTTTGGTGCTTCTCCCAGAATGCGTTTTGATATTGTTTTAAACAACTTAGCAGGGTTGGCATGGACTAGCAAAGAAATCAAAATGATTAGTGATGGTACACCTTGGCGACCATTAGTTCACGCATTGGATATTTGCAAAGCAATAGTTTGCACCTTAGAAGCACCACGCGACATTGTACATAACCAAATCTTCAACGTGGGAGATACAGCAAATAACTATCGCGTTAAAGAAATCGCGGAAATTATTGCTGATGTTTTCCCAGATTGTAAATTGTCCTTTGGTGACAACGGCGCAGATAACCGCAGCTATCGCGTATCCTTCGAGAAAATCAACACAATCCTACCCGGATTTAAATGTGATTGGAATGCCCGACTTGGTGCCCAGCAGCTATTTGATTTATTTAGTCAAATACACATGGCTGAAGATACTTTCTTGTTTAGAGGATTTACTCGCTTAAAACAGCTAGAGTATCTAATTCGCACAGAACAAATTGACAAAGATTTTTTCTGGAATAAAAAATAGCTAAAGTTGCCTAGCCGCAACGGACAAAGAATCTAAGCTTCCGAATCAAATAGCGTTGATTCGGGCTTATTCCATCCATCAAATTATTTGCAATCAGTGAATTAAATTTTATGGCTTTCCTCTCAGCATTAGGAAACGAGTTAGCCATCTGAAAGCTAAATAAATTGCTACTGGATTAAATCGCTACATTTTGAGCAACAGCTAAATAAACAAAGTATAATCTATTAAATTTTCTCTTTAAGGCTAAAGCAGAAGGTAAATCAATCGCTATATGAATAAATTGCTGACTATCGCAATTCCTACATTCAATCGTGCCCAGATTTTAGATAAACAACTTATTTGGTTAGCCAAATCTATTAAAGGGTTTGAGTCTGACTGTGAAATCTTTATTTCTGATAATTGTTCTACAGATAATACTCAAGAAGTTATTAAAAAGTGGCAGATAATTCTTGGTAATGTAACATTTAGAGCAAATATAAATAGTGAAAATATTGGGGTAATGGGTAATATTGCTTGTTGCTTAAAAGCCCCAACTAGTAAATATGTTTGGACAATTGGTGATGACGATCCAATTCAAGAGAGAACCCTAGATTATGTGTTAACAACACTAAAAAAACATTCAGATTTAGCACTAATGTTTTTAAACTTCTCTGGTCGTCAAAAACAAACAGATCAACTTGTTGTCGAACGCTGGTTGAATAGTGATAACGACGAATTAAGAGTTGATGGTAAAACTGTATTTCAAAGTTATCTGAATGAAAATTTTGGTGGTGTACTTTTTATATCAGCAGCAATTTATCGCACAAATCTAGTGCAACGCGCTTTACAAAAATGGCCGTCTGCTACTAGTAATTGGGCATCTCAAGCATATTGGACTGCATTTTGTGCTGCTCATGGGAGTGTCATCGTCACTAAAGACACTTATTTAGAATGTACTATGGGCGCTAGTCTTTTGGATCTCGACCCAACATGGAACTTTAAAATGCGATATGCGTACATACCTGAAGTTTATATAAAACTATTAAAGGTAGGATATCCTCATAAATTTTGTCAGGAAATGATTTGGCAGAATTTCCATCAAAAAACTGACTTAAAAATCTTATTAGGTGCTTTAAAACGTTGGCCTTTCTTGACAATCAAGATATTTATTCCTTACCTACGTTTGTTAAGCATATCAGCTTGGGCAATTCTTTTTCCACCAAAACAGCTAGAGACGAACCTGTAACCATTCATATATCAATTTATTAACTACTATTTTTACCATGCAGAAATTACTGACCATTGCTATACCGACTTATAATCGTGCTGAATTACTGGATAAACAGTTAGCATGGGTAGCTCAAGCTATCAAAGGTTTTGAAGATGATTGTGAAATTTTAGTTTCTGATAATTGTTCAACAGACAATACTCAGGATACGATCAAAAAATGGCAAATAATCCTTAGCAATATCCCATTTAAATCAAATAAAAATCCTCAGAATTTAGGCGTTGTCAAAAATATTATGTATTGCCTAAATTCTACTACAACAAAATATGTTTGGACGATTGGTGATGATGACCCAATTCAAGATAGAGCAATTGCTTATGTGATTAGCAAACTTAAGCAATATGAAGATTTATCATTATTGTTTCTCAACTTTTCTGGTCGGAACCAAATTACTGGTGAACCAGTTCATCCACCAACAATTGTTGGTAATCGCTGGTTTGATATAGATAGTGAAGATGGTAATGGTGATGGTAAAGCTATATTTGAGCATTGTTTCTCAAAAAGTGTCGGTGCAGTTATTTTTCTGACTGCAACAATCTACCGTACTGATTTAGTGAAACGCGCTCTACAAAATTGGCAAGATGCTGAGAATAACTGGATATCTTTAGCATATTTAGCCGGGTATTGTGCCTCTAATGGTCGTGTAATTGTCACGAAAGAGACTTATTTGGAATGTGTTGTGGGTGTGAGTTATTGGCAGAAAGAACCAAAATCTGCACTGTTAATGCAATACAAACACATACCTGAAGTAATTTTGAAATTGGAAGAGAGTGGATATTCTAAGCAGTTTTGTCGGCGGATGCTTTTGCAAAACGGTAAAGAAGTAAACTTGAAAGTTTTCTTAGGTGCTTTAAGAAGATGGCCTATGTCCGCCATTAAGATAGTAGTCCCATTTTTAGCTTTAGTCGGTTTATGTGCTTTTGACGTGATGATTTCTAAAGAATTTAGTTTAGCAGAATCAAGTGAAATACCTGCTCAAGAAATACGGAGCTATAAGCCATAAGCTACTAAATTACTGATAAATTTACATTAAAATTAGAAGGAGTTTACCACATGTTTAATCTAATTAAACGCAAAATATCTACGCTATCTTCTGACTTTGAATATTATGTAGCTCGTTGGAAGCATAGCAGAAATCTGCCAGCATTGGAAGGGCGCGATCGCAATATCCTCAAGGCTCTCAAAAAAGACGGTGTTTATGTCACAACACTGGCAGATTTAGGCTTCAACTCTAGCTCCGAACTGCTCAAAGCTGCTTACCAGCAATTGTCTCAGATGGAAAATCCCAACAACGACCATCTAGACGAAAAATTGCCACAAATTTCCACAGTTACAGGTTTACCAGAGTTTTATGCCTGGGCAATGGAGAAAAGGCTTCTCAATCTCATCGAAAACTATATTGGTCTTCCTATTGCTTTTCACGGTGTACATTTACGTAAAGATTTCCCTAGCAAACATCAGTTTGGCACACTACTATGGCATGGCGATTCCGAAGACCGTCGCATTATCAAAATCTTTGTTTACTTGAATGATGTCGAAGAAAAAAATGGGCCTTTTGAATACATTCCCCGCTCTTTAACTTCTTTATTTAGTTGGAACTATATTCGGCTCTATTACAAACTTTGGAAGTCAGGTTATAGGGGCATCGATGATGAAGAAGTGAAAACAGTCATCTCCAAATCAGCTTGGAAATCCTGCCCAGGCCCAGCAGGTACTGTCTTGATTGCAGATCCGAAAAATACTTTGCATCATGGCACAGTCCGCACAGAAGAACGCTCAACACTATTCTTTTGTTACACCGCCAATCCTCCTGAAAAGCCAGAACTCTGCACCCAATACTGGGATGATACTTATCCCAGAGCAGAGCTAAGGCAGCAAGTCGAAAATAGCCGATAGTGTACTAAAGGTAGTCATGCAATGCTGATCAAGATTAAACGCAAAATATCTTCATTGGGATCTGAATTAGTTTACAGATTAGCACTTTTGAAACACACTGCTAATTTGCCTACACTAGAAGCAAGCGATGGCAAAATTCTTGATGACCTTAAATGTGATGGTATTCATATTACCACACTTGCTGAATTGGGATTCGATTCAACAGCAGAATTGCTCAAGGCAGCTTATGGTTATTCATCCCAAATGGAATCTGGCAATTATGACGATTCACATGAAAAATTTCCCCAAGTTTACACAGTTACATATTTACCTGAATTTGCTACTTGGGGAAGCGAAAAAAGGCTTCTAAATATCATTGAAAACTACATTGGTCTGCCAATCATTTTTCATGGTGTACATCTCCGCAAGGATTTTCCTAATAAAAGTCAGTTTGGTACACAACTATGGCATAAAGATGCAGAAGACCGCCGCATGATCAAAATCATTATTTACTTAAATGATGTTGAAGAAAAGCACGGGCCATTTGAATATATACCAGCCTCTTTAACCTCTTTATTTAGATTAAACTATTACCGTACTTACTACAAGCTTTGGCAATCTGGTCATTTAGGCATCACCGATGAAGAACTAAATGAAATTATCCCGAAAGAAGCTTGGAAATCTTGTACAGGATTAGCAGGAACAGTCATTATTGTCGATCCCAAAAAAGCCATGCATCACGGTACATCACGCACAGAAGATAGGCTAACTCTATTCTCCTGCTATACTTCTACTTCTCCCGACCGCCCAGAAGTTTGTACTCAATATCGAGACAATACTTTTCCTCAACCAAAGTTAACTGAATCAGTCAGTAATAGCGCCATATAGTTCAATTAAAGCAAACTACTTGTTAATAGAAAAATCTGCTCAAGACTATTCTTGATGAAATTTATAACAAGTTAAGTTTTTAAATTTGCCAAGTTTTGTTGTCGTCAATATTCCTATCGAGGTTATTCATTCATGCTCTTTACTCAAACTGCACTCAAAGACGCATTCATCATTGATTTAGAAGAAAAGCCAGACCACCGTGGTTTTTTCGCTCGGTCTTTCTGCGCTCAAGAATTTGAAGCACACGGATTAAAGCCAACAGTTGCCCAATGTAACCTGTCTTTTAATTACAAAAAAGGTACTATCCGGGGAATGCACTATCAAGTTCTGCCAGCAGCAGAAACAAAATTAATTCGCTGTACGAAAGGCGCAATCTACGACGTAATTATTGATATGCGTCCTGAATCTCCTAGCTTTTTATCACATATTGGTGTAGAGCTAACCCCAGAAAATCGCCGTGCTTTATATGTTCCAGAAATGTTTGCTCATGGCTATCAAGCGCTCACCGATGAGACTGAAGTTGTATATCAAGTGGGTGAATTTTACACCCCAGGATATGAAAGAGGTTTACGCTATGACGATCCATTCTTTAACATTGATTGGCCTCTAGATGTGACTGAAATCTCCGAGAAAGATTTAAATTGGCCCTTGTTGAGAATGATGACTGTTGGCGTATAGACTATTTCTCTGTGCCAGGTGTTTTCCACACAACACACTGGCTCCTCTGCATGAGGTAATACACAATAATGCGAAAGTCACAAGTATTACCAATTTACCTGCTGAAGATCGGTATGGGAATATGCAAGAGCAAATCATACCAAAGAAAAGTTTGCCCAAGCCTACAGAAATGCTGTGGAGCAAATTATCAAAAATCATAGCCAAGAAAAACAGACTGCTATTATAACATCTAGCAAATAACTAGTTAGTAGCTATCATTCATGATAATTTCCATGAAAATGTACTTAATATCTAGCTGTAAAAAATTATTAAGTGCAAAATTATCGAGAATTTGTAACACAACAAACAGTTCTAAAAAGGAGTTTAGTTCATGATTATTATCGATCGCGCCTTACAAGCCCGTGCAGCAGCAGGAAATCCTATCAAGGTGGGAATGATCGGTGCTGGTTTTATGGGTAGAGGAATTGCCAACCAAATTGCCAATTCAGTGCCAGGAATGGAGTTAGTTGCTATCTCTAATCGCCAGATTAGTGCAGCTAAACAAGCTTATTCGGAAGCAGGAATTGAAGATATTCAAGTTGTTGCAACTGTCAGCGAATTAGAAGATGCGATCGCTAACGGTAAGTATGCAGTCACAGAAGACGCTAAATTACTGTGTCGGGCTGAAGGCATCGATGCATTAATCGAAGTCACGGGTGCAGTGGAATTTGGCGCTCAGATCGTTATGGAAGCGATCGCCCACCGCAAACATGTGATCATGATGAATGCCGAACTCGACGGCACCATTGGCCCCATCCTGAAAATGTATGCCGACAAAGCAGGCGTGATTCTCAGCGCTTGTGATGGCGATCAGCCAGGGGTACAAATGAACCTTTATCGCTTTGTAAAAAGCATTGGTTTAACTCCCTTATTGTGCGGTAACATTAAAGGACTCCAAGACCCCTATCGCAATCCCACCACCCAGGAAGAATTTGCTAAACGTTGGGGTCAAAAGCCCCACATGGTGGCTAGCTTCGCCGACGGAAGCAAAATTTCCTTCGAGCAAGCGATCGTTGCCAATGCCACAGGCATGAAAGTCGCCAAACGGGGAATGTTGGGATATGACTTCAGCGGTCATGTCGATGAAATGACCCAGTTATATGATGTTGAACAACTCAAAGAACTAGGCGGTATTGTCGATTATGTAGTTGGAGCCAAGCCAGGCCCAGGCGTATATGTATTTGCCACTCACGACGACCCCAAGCAACGCCACTATCTCAACTTATATAAATTAGGCGAAGGCCCACTTTACAGCTTCTATACTCCTTATCACCTCTGTCATTTTGAAGTTCCCTTGTCCGTAGCGCGTGCTGTTTTATTTGGTGATGCCGTTATGTCTCCACTAGCAGGCCCGCTAGTAGATGTTGTCACCACCGCCAAAATCGACCTGAAAGCAGGAGAAACCTTAGATGGCATTGGCTACTACATGACCTACGGACAATGTGAAAATTCCGATATCGTCCAACAGCAAAATCTTCTACCAATGGGTTTAGCTGAAGGGTGCCGCCTCAAACGAGATATTTCTAAAGATCAAGTCCTCACTTATGAGGATATAGAATTACCTGAAGGCAGACTCTGCGACCAACTACGAACTGAGCAAAATGCCTATTTCGCTCCAGAAAAAATCTTAGTAGCAGTTGGATAATATCGGTTCTCAAAACATTTGCCACAAATGAATTGGCTGTAGGGGCGTATAGCTGTACGCCCGTAATACGTTTCGGATAAGATCCCCCCGCCTGCGGCGACCCCCTTAAAAAGGGGGTAAAAAGAAGAAAAAGCCCCCCTTTTTAAGGGGGGTTGGGGGGATCTCCGAGACCCCTACTAACGTATTTGTCGCCAGAATTTCATCAAGAGGATAGAAAGCTATACTGCGGGACACTAAAGTTGTTGATAGTAACTTGCTGGGGAGCGTTTCAACAAACCCGATCGAAACTTTAGGTCAAATTTCATGAAAATTGCTCTCGTCCATGATTATTTAACCCAGCGAGGTGGGGCAGAGCGTGTGTTTGAACTGCTTTGTAAGCGCTATCCCGAAGCAGATATTTTCACATCTTTGTACGATCCCCAAAAAACTATCGATCTAGGCGATCGCATAGTTAATACAACCTTCTTGCAAAAGATTCCTGGTGCAGCAAAATATTTTAGATCGATGGCTCCTTTATATTTTCCTGCCTTTCGTGCCTTGGATCTGCAAGACTACGATTTAATTATTAGTAGTAGCACCAGCTTCGCCAAAGCAGTGCAAAAAAATCCCAATGCCCACCACATTTGTTTTTGCCATAACGTTACCCGTTTCTTATGGGATACAGCAACTTATTTAAGAGAGTACGGGGACTATAGATATTTTGCTCCTTTAATCGAACAAGTATTTCAAGTCATGAGAAAGGTAGACCTGAAATATGCACAGGAGCCTGACCTTTACATTGCTAATTCTAGTGTTGTTGCCCGCCGGATTGAAAAGATTTATGGCAAAAAGGCAATGATGGTGAACTATCCAATTGATACTAGTAAATTTGTTTTTTCAGATATAAAAGATGAATATTATCTGGCCTCCGCCCGGATGATCAGTTATAAGCGACTTGATATAATAGTCGAAGCTTTTAATTGGTTGGGGTGGCGGCTATTAATATCTGGTGACGGGCCAGAACTAGCACGGTTAAAATCCAAAGCATTACAAAATATTGTGTTCTTGGGACACGTAAGTGATAGAACCCGCAAAGACTTGTTTTCCAAAGCCAAGTCTATTATTGTCGCAGCCTTAGAAGATTACGGGTTAGTTCCAGTAGAGGCTAATGCAAGCGGCACACCAGTCATCGCTTATGGAGCGGGTGGAGTATTAGATACTCAAATTCCAGGTGAAACAGGAGTCTTTTTCAAAAGACAAACACCCGAATCTCTACAAGTTGCATTACTAGAAGCCAACGCCATTTCTTGGGATTACGATCGCATCCGTAATCATGCAGTAGCAAATTTTTCAGAAAATGCATTCTTTGGCAAGGTTGAGCAAATTATCAATCAAGCTTGTGGCGTGCAGCAATTATTCATTTGATTTCTGAATCTCTTTCCACTATCAGATTACCTATTTATTTGCTCTCTCCTCATTGGCGGTTCGTAAAAAAATAGGTATTCTTCGGAGAATCTCTTAGCGTAAGTCTTGAAGACAAGGATATAAAAGTGGTTCAAACTAGTCTAAATCCTCATCTAGCTCCAGCTTCTGAAAGTGAACCAAGTTACGGGCAAATGTTTGCCGTATTTGTGCGGAGATTTCCTTGGTTCTTAGCAGTATTAATTAGTTCTATTGCTATTGCCAGCATAGTAACTGTAAAAACGAAGCCTACTTATAAAAGTTCTATGCAACTGCTAGTAGAACCTAACTATCAAGGTAAAACGGAAGGTGGTGCGGGGGTAGACAATCAGTTTACTGACTCTAACGTGGTTATAGATACTGCCACTCAGCTTAACTTGATGCAAGGTTCGGGACTCATCCAGAAAGCAGTTGATAAACTTCAGTCTAATTATCCAGATATAACTTCAGCTGAAATTAAAGCTTCTTTGGTCTTAACTCAAATCAGGAGCAAAGAAGATAATGTCGCTACTAAAATCTTTCAAGTTGAATATACCGCTGGCGATCCTGAAAAGACCCAAAAAGTTCTGGATGCAATTCGACAAGTTTATCTAGAATATAACAAACAACAACAAAGTTCGCGTTTACAAAAAGGTCTGCAAATCATCAGGGAACAGTTAAGTAAAGCTAGTGAAGAAGTAAACGCATCTGAGACAAATTTACAAAGGTTTCGCAGAAATCAGAACTTAATCGATCCAGAGTCACAAGCCAAAGCGATTGAAACAGCTTTGAACAATCTTTCCCAAGAAAGACAGACAACTCGCGCTCAGTATGGGGAAGCTTTAGCACGCCAAAAATCTTTAGAAGAACAACTTAACCGTTCTCCCCAAAATGCTCTAGTTGCTTCTCGTTTGAGTCAGTCTACTCGCTATCAAGGCTTACTAAACGAAATCCAAAAAAGCGAATTGGCACTAGCACAAGAACGCTTACGCTTTACAGATCAAACTCCGAGTGTGCAAAAGCTGAAAGAACAGCTTCAGGGCCAGAAGGAATTATTGCAACAAGAAGTAGGAAGAACTTTAGGCGGAAAATCTGCTGGTGCATTCACTTCTGGAGACTCTCTTCTCGAAAAAGGACAGCTGGGACAAATCGATCTCAGCCTTGCCGGTCAGTTAGTAGAAACGCAGACAACTATAGTTGCTTTAACTGCTCGCGATCAAACTTTGGCTCAGAAAGAAAACGAGCTACGTTTGGAAATCAAACGCTTCCCGCCTCTGTTGGCTTATTACAATCGGATGCTACCGCAGTTGCAATTTAGTCGTGAAAGATTAGAGCAGCTTTTAAGAGCAGAACAACAATTACGGCAAGAACTTTCCAAGGGTGGATTTAATTGGGAAGTGGTAGAAGATCCCCAAAAAGGCGCACAATTAGGCCCCAATCTCCAACAGAATTTGCTGTTAGGTGCTGTGGTTGGCTTAATGTTAGGAGGAATTGCTGCCTTTATTCGCGAATCGGCTGATGATGCAGTTCATACTACTGCTGAGTTAGAGAAGCAAATGGCTATGCCGTTGTTGGGGACAACTCCCAAGTTACCGCCAGCTAAACCCAGAGAATCAATGATCAAGTTGCCTTTTGGCAAGCCAGAAGTTCTCGCCCCCTGGACGATTCAGGTATTGCAATCTCCACCGCGTTGGGAATCGCTGGATCTGATTTACAAAAACATCGAACTTTTAAATACTGTTACTAATTTAAAATCTTTGATGATTACCTCAGCTTTAGCCGATGAGGGTAAATCAGCTTTGGCGTTGGGTTTGGCAATGAGTGCTGCTCGTTTGCATAAAAGAGTACTGCTGATTGATGCCAACTTACGCGATCCCAGTTTACACCATCAACTGAATCTTCCTAATGAGCAGGGACTTTCAACTTTATTGGCGAGTGATACAACTCTACCCAACCAAATTAGTCTTCAATACTCAGGCTCCGCCTACATCGATATTTTGACTGCTGGTCCCAAACCTGCCGACCCAGCTAATCTGTTGAGTTCCCCGCGGATGATGCAATTAATGGCAGCATTTGAGGAAAACTATGATTTGGTTCTGATAGATGCGCCCCCAGTTCTCGGCTTGGTGGATGCGATGCTTACCGCATCATCTTGTCGTAGTGTGATTATGGTGGCAAGCATTGGTATTGTGACGCGAAGTCAGCTTAATCAAGCGACAGCTATGCTGAGTAAGTTAAATCTGATTGGGGTTGTAGCTAATGGGGTATCAAACTCTAGTAGCAATTACGTACCCAATATCAAACAACAGCAATTGGCTCTACGTCAAGCTGTAGAAAAGTAGCTAGTACGGCTAGATGATAAATCCCCGACTTCTTAGAGAAGTCGGGGATTTTGCGTTTTGGATTTTTTCTCGTTTTTAGCTAGAGGCTAGAAATGCTGTTCATTGGGCTGCTGCCGTGAGTAAAAGAGGCGGAGCCTCAAGGACGAGCATTCCCAGTCTGAGACTGGGAACGAGGCAATCTGCTAAAAGCTGGTTTTAGACTGGCTTTTAGCTTAAATTGACAGCAATGATTCATGAATTGCCTCTACGTTTTGAATGAACCAAATTGAATTTTGTTGCGATCGGGAAGAATTCAGTATATTTATGCTATCTTTATGAGTTTTCAGAGAAATCACTGACTCTTTAAAGAATAAATAAAGAAGTTATTTGAGCGATCGCTATTTCTACAGAGTCTTATATTCTAGAGATTAAAGCACCTTCATAAAGGCTAGAAAACAAGAGCAGACTGGTTTTTCAAATCTATCGAGACAATGAACACCTTAGCGTAATTAAACGTAGATATAGATTCATGGGTAATTTCCCTCTACACTTCTCTACTGTCAGTAGTTTCCGGAAAATCAAGATTTGCCCATGAATGTTAATAGTAGCGGTGATTGCTACCTATGTAATTAGTATCTGTCTAATTTGTACATCTCTACACCAGCAGAATTCTGCGCGATATGTGCTTGGCTAAGTGGCAAATACTATAGCATATTTTTGCCCTCAATTCTCTCCAACTTTTTGGACTTACAACAAGATTCGGATTTGGGTCTTTGGCATTAATAGCCTTTGATAACGCCTCAGTAATTCACTCCTGTATAAACCCAAAGACATTATGACAACTTCAATAATTCCAACTCTAGAGAATTTATATGATGTAACCCAGTCACACCAAGATAATCGTGGCTACTGCACACTCCAGTGGCGACGGGGTAAGCTGTTGGTGAAGCCGCTTGGAGGAGTGAAACAACCATATCTGGCTTCATTAGATAATAAGCGATCGCTAGTAGAATGCTTACAACATTCTCCAGTAAGTTTGGTCAGCATAGATCCAAAATTGGGTGAGACTTTGCTCAAATTTTGGGCAGATGCGTGTGAAGCAGCTCAAAAACCAATATTCCTAAGCATACCCGCTGGCAAAAAACTTCCTAACCAACCCTTCAGACAATTGCAGCGAGTAATTGATTGGATTGCTGCTTTCGTATTGCTGCTATTAGTAAGTCCAGTCATGTTGGGATTGATTGTATTAATGCAGGTTTACTCGCCAGGGCCTCTTTTTTGTCATGAATGGCGTGTTGGGGAACGGGGTAAACTCTTTCAAGCGATGAGCTTTTGCGCCAAGAATAACACACCGCTAGAGCGTTGGATGGGTAAATACAATCTCGACAATCTGCCACAGTTATTTAACGTCCTACGGGGTGACATGAGTTTAACCGGATCTCGTTGTTGGACTTTGAAAGATGCAGTACAGCTAAATAAATTACCAGAAATTACAGCTTCCTGGGAAGTAGAGGCACAGTCTCACCTGTTACATCTGGATAGCCAAACTCTGTAATTTATCTGTGCGGTAATTGATGATTTCATCTACCGCACTGAGGCTCAAACAAAAATTGTTTATGTAGCATCTATCTATAGAGTAATCCGGTTCTAGATAATTGATTTTCCAGACGCGATAAATTGCATCTCTACATTAGGGTTTTAGGCTTATCTGAACTGTATTAATCTATAGAGGTCTATCTACCTTGCCAAACTATTATGATAAAATTCATGAATTTACAGCTTCCTCAACCACTCAGTAATCTGCTTAAAGCTAGCAGCTTTTGGCAGGACAATTATTTGATATTGCGAGAATTTAAACACTTTCGTGAAATTGCAATTTTAGCTCTGTTTTTCTCAATTTTGGCGGCAACCTTTGAAGGTGTAAGTATTGGTTTTTTACTTTCCTTCTTGCAAAGCTTAACTAGCCCCAACGCTCAACCTGTCCAAACAGGAATAGAATGGTTTGATCTTTGGATTTTGGGAGCCAAGACCTCAGCAATTAATCGTTTATATCGTGTATCTTTGCTTATTCTATTGAGTACTTGGTTACGTGCCACCTTTAATTATTTTTCTCAAGTTTATACTGAATTATCTCAACTACATCTTGCCGATCGCTTACGCAAGCAAATTTTTGAACAATTACAATCCTTATCCCTAAGTTACTTTAGTCAAACTCGTTCTGGCGAACTAATTAACACAATTACCACTGAGATTGAAAGGATCAGACAAGGTTTTAGTGGCGGAGCTTTTTTAGTAACTAGAGGACTCACAACCTTTGTCTACTTAATATCAATGTTTTTGATCTCATGGCAATTGACGATCATCTCAGCATTACTATTTACACTTTTAGGTGTAGGGTTATCAAACCTGAATGCCAGAGTCAGAGAATCGAGTTTTGGTATGACAACTGCTAATGCTAATTTTACATCAACAGCCATAGAATTTATTAATGGCATTCGTACTGTTCATTCCTGTGGTACTCAAGAATTTGAGCGTCAGCGTTACTATAAAGCTAGCGATAAAGTAATAAGTAGTACAACAAAGGTTGTATTTACCTGGACACTTGTGAAGCCAATTGCCGAAGGTGTAGCAACTACGGTATTGATCGGAATGATTATTTTGGCATTCACTAGTCTTGTCACTAATGGAACGCTACAAGTTGCTTCTTTACTAACCTTTTTCTTTGTACTATTTCGCTTTATTCCATTTGTTCAAGATATTAATGGCACGAGAGCATATCTTAGCACTTTACATGGTTCAGCAGATAATATTAAAAATCTGTTAAAAAGTGATGAAAAATATTACTTTCAAAATGGCAGAGTTCAGTTTAAAGGATTAAACAGGTCAATAGATTTAGTATCTGTGGATTTTGGCTATGATGATGAAAATCTAGTACTGCATAATATTACCCTGACGATTGAAAAGGGAAAAATGACAGCGTTAGTCGGATCGTCTGGCGCAGGTAAAACAACCCTTGCTGATTTAATTCCCCGATTTTATAATGCTACAGATGGATATATTTACATTGATGAAATGGATATCCAGCAGTTTGAAATTAACTCTCTTCGTCGCAAAATAGCTGTCGTCAGTCAGGATACCTTCATCTTCAATACTAATGTTTGGCAGAATATTTCTTACGGCACTCCAGAGGCGACGAATGAGAAAATTCAAGAAGCCGCTAAACTAGCGAATGCACTAGAATTTATTTTAGAAATGCCCGAAGGTTTTGATACTCAATTAGGAGATCGGGGTGTTAGATTATCTGGAGGACAAAGACAGCGAATTGCTATTGCACGAGCTTTACTGCGGAACCCAGAAATCTTGATTTTGGATGAAGCAACTAGCGCTTTAGATTCGCTATCTGAGCGCTTAATTCAAGATTCGTTAGAAAAGCTATCTGTAGGCAAAACAGTAATTGCGATCGCTCACCGTCTTTCTACTATTTCTAAAGCAGATAAAGTTGTAGTTTTAGAACAGGGACGGATAGTAGAGCAAGGTAAGTATCAAGAACTATTGGAACTAAAAGGTAAGCTTTGGAAATATCATCAAATGCAGTATGAATTAAGGCAGCCAGATTAAAAACAACATCCAATTACCAAAAGACTTACAACATATTAATCGGCTGTATATCTCTACAGCCGTAAACCCCTAAATATGTATCAGTAATTTTGCAAAATCGTAGAACAATAATAGGACTTACGCAAAAACCCTCTCAAACTCTCATTTCTCGGTGATCTCTGCGCCCTCTGTGGTTCGTTTTCCGTTACCTGTGCGTAAGTCCTAAATAGGATTTTAACCATTTATTACCTCTATAAATAAGTTATTAGAATTAGCCCTATATACTTAAAAATCATAGAAAATATGTCCCAGGAAATCTTTGACAAAGACCTAATTTATCAATGCTCAAGCTTTGGTGTCGGTGGGAGCGGAGGTGTTGAAACTTATTTAGCTTCTCTGTTTGAACATCGACCACCTGATGTTAGCGATCGCGTGATAAAATCACTTAAAAATATCGATCAAAGACAGTTCAAACTGCTGCACATCCACAGTCCAGATTTGCTATTGCAGCTTACAGGCGAATGTCCTGCTATCTTCAGCGTTCATAATCACTCATTCTACTGTCCTAGTGGCACAAAGTATTTAGCAGAGCAACGGACAATCTGCGATCGCAACTTCTCTTACTTAGGATGTACCTGGGGTAAATTAGTAAATAAATGTGGTAGCCGTAGACCTTTAAGAACTCTTAGAGAACTTCAAACAACTCATCAGTTTTTAGATGTCTTGAAAAGGCTAAAAATTACTTTCATTGCGAATAGCGAATATGTGCGGCAAGAGTTAATTCAAAACGGTGTATCCCCAGAACAAACTATAACGCTACACTGTGGAATCTCTATACCAGAAACAGCAAGTTCACCCCTAAGCTTGGAAGTACATCAAAATCATCGAATTTTGTTTGCTGGACGAATTGTTTCTGATAAAGGTCTGGAATGGTTACTGAAAACCTTAATACATACAGACCCGAAAATTCAACTTGATATTGCCGGTGAAGGTTGGGAACGACCACGATTAGAAAAGTTAGCAAGCACACTCGGATTGAATCAGCGAATCACTTGGCATGGTTGGTGCAATTCGGATAAATTAGATAAACTTTATCAACAGTGTTTTGCAGTCATCTTTCCCAGTGTTTGGCCTGAACCTGCTGGTCTTGTAACTCTGGAAGCATACTCTCGTTGTCGACCTGTAATTGGTAGTGCAGTCGGAGGGATTCCAGAACATTTACGAGATGGAGAAACGGGTATTCTTGTTCCAGGCAATAATATCCAAAAGCTGGCTGATGCTATTAATGAATTGTATAGAGATTATCAAAAAAGCCGATACATGGGTGAGCAAGGTCATACTCTATTGATGAAGGAATTTACAATGGCTGCTCATGTAAATAATCTCCGAACAATTTATGCAAAAACAATAGCTGAATTCTCTTCCCCAGCCAACAAAGTATATAGTATCTCTCCAGCTAAATAAGCTGAATTTACTAAAAACATCAATTATTGCATCTTTTACTTAGAAAATATAAAGTGAGAAAAATATGTCATTACATCAAGAATGTCAACAACCTTTAGTCAGCGTTGTTATCCCCACCTATAATCGACCAGACTATCTCAAGCAAGCGATCGCAAGTGCAATAAAACAAACTTATCAAAATATTGAAATTATTATTTCTGATAATTGCAGTTCAGAAAATCCCCAAGCAATTGTCGCATCTTTTGGTGATTCACGCATCAAATTTTGGCAGCATCCGCAAAATGTGGGGATGCTAGCTAATCAGCAGTATGGTTTCAATATGGCACAAGGTAAATATGTTGCTAGTCTCCATGACGATGATATTTGGAATGAAGACTTTTTAGCAAAGCTTGTACCACCACTAGAAGCAAATTCTGATTTAATTCTCGCTTTTTGTGACCAATATATTATAGATGCTAATGGCATAATTAATTATGCTGGTACCGAAGAAAATACACGCGCTTACAAGCGAGACAAACTAGCAAAAGGAATTTATCAACCTTTTTCCAAAATTGGGTTAGTAGATAAAAGTATACCTACTGCTGCATCTTGCGTGATTCGCAATAATTTGGTGGATTGGTATAGTATTCCCTCAGAAGTTGCTGGGATGTGGGATTTATATTTAACCTATCTATTCTGTATATCTGGTTATGGCGCTTACTATTGTCCAGAAAGATTGACGCGATATCGCGCCCATGAACAAACTGATACTATGCTCAGTGGTAGTCGAGATGTACAAGCAAAAATTCGCAAAGCGAAAAGCGAAATGTTTTGCTATCAAGTATTTATGGAAGATCCTCGGTTACAGGAATTTAGAACTCATTTTCAACAGAAATGGTTAGAAGCTAATACTACTTTGGGAATTGGTTTGCTACGAAGCGAACAGATAGCCGCAGCACGTCCTTATTTTTGGCAGGCGCTGAATCAACAAAAATTTAATGTGCGAACTATGGCAGCACTTAGTCTTAGTTTTACGCCGCAATTTTTAGCAAGTAAGTTAATAGGAATATCGAAATAATATCTCAATATCTCTGAGTTGAGGAATTTATTTGTTAAAGAGACCTCTTGCATAAGTTGAATAGACCCCCCTTAATCCCCCCTTATAAAGGGGGGAAACTTTAAATCTTGCCCCCTCCCCAACACATCGGGGAGGCTTGGGAAGGGGTGATTCAAGGATTTTATCCTTAAGGAAATAGTGTATGAAACTTTGTATTGTTACTCATAAAATCAAAAAAGGTGATGGTCAGGGGCGGGTAAACTATGAGGTTGCTAAGGAAGCAATACGTCGCGGTCATCACTTGACATTATTAGCTAGTGAAGTTGCACCAGAACTAGAAGACAATAACCAAGTTAATTGGATTAAAATTCCAGTCAAAGGCTATCCTACAGAATTTTTACGTAATTTCGTCTTTGCCCACAAAAGTGCAGATTGGTTGCGTAAACATCGCTCTGACATTGATTTAGTTAAAGTCAATGGAGCAATTAATCTGGCTGCGGCTGATGTAAATGCTGTACATTTTGTCCACAGTTCATGGTTGCGATCGCCTGTTCATATTTCTCGCAATCGCCGCGATTTATATGGTTTTTACCAATGGCTGTTTACGGCTTTTAATGCCCGTTGGGAAAAACAAGCTTTCCAAAAAGCGCAGGTTGTTGTGGCTGTATCCGAAAAGGTAGCCCAAGAATTAGTCAACATTGGTGTACCGCGTTCTCGGATTCGGGTAATTGTCAATGGCGTTGACTTAGAAGAGTTTACTCCTGGTGAAAGTGAGCGCCAAAAATTAGGTTTACCAGAGAATGTCACCCTAGCCCTGTTCGCTGGAGATATCCGCACACCCAGAAAGAATTTAGATACAGTATTACACGCCTTGGTGAAAGTTCCCGATTTACATCTGGCGGTGGTAGGTCATATCGAAGGTAGTCCCTTCCCAGAACTAGCAGCATCCTTGGGGTTAAGCGATCGCGTGCATTTTGTCGGATTTCGCCGTGATATCCCCGAAATTATGCGGTCAGTAGATTTATTTATTTTTCCTTCCCGATATGAAGCTTGTAGCCTCGTATTGTTAGAAGCACTTTCTTCAGGACTACCAGTAATTACTGCCACAGCTACCGGGGGTGCAGAGTTGGTGACACCAGAATGTGGCATCGTCTTAACCGACTCAAATGATATCGAAGCTTTGGCTGTGGCGATGATGTCCTTGGTTAGTGTAGATATGCTTATGCAGCAAATGAGTCAAGCTGCTCGTTCTGTGGCAGAACAACATAGCTGGACTACTATGGCACAAACTTATGTGGATTTATTCGAGGAGTTAATAAAGAATGCGGAACACCGTTCTTATACCGACTTATCGCCGTCCACAAGACCTCTCACGCTGCCTTTTGGCGCTACAGGAGCAAACTAAACCAGTCGATCAGGTGATAGTGGTTGTCCGCGATACGGATGCAGAAACTTGGCAATTTCTTGCGCAATACACAGCGCACAATTTGCCACTGCATACCGTGAAAGTAACACAACAGGGGGTAGTAGCAGCTCTCAACGCCGGACTGGCAGCAGTGGAGGGCGATATTGTTTCCATTACTGATGATGATGCCGCACCCCACCCCGATTGGTTAGAGCGGATTGCGGCTTACTTTACCTGTGATAGTCGCCTCGGCGGACTGGGAGGGCGTGATTGGATATACCACGGCAGCAAATTAGAAGACGAATCCCGCCCAGTAGTGGGACAGTTGCAGTGGTTTGGGCGAGTCATTGGCAACCATCACCTGGGAGTGGGAGAACCCCGCGAAGTCGATATTCTCAAGGGCGTGAACATGAGTTTTCGTACCCAAGCTATCGGACAACTGCGCTTTGACGAACGGATGCGTGGTACTGGAGCGCAGGTACACTTTGAAATGGCATTCACCCTGGCATTAAAGCGGGCTGGTTGGAAGATAATTTACGATCCTAACGTTGCTGTAGATCATTATCCAGCACAACGTTTTGACGAAGACCAGCGAAATAACTTTAATGAAATTGCCTTTATTAACTTAGTCCATAATGAAACCTTAGTTTTACTAGAGCATTTACCATTTATCCGCCGGATTGCATTTTTGTTCTGGGCAGTATTTGTAGGTACATGCGATAGTTTGGGCTTAGTACAATGTCTGAGATTTTTACCTAGCCAAGGGCAATTGGCGGGGAAAAAGTTATTAGCATCCTGGCGTGGGCGTTGGCAGGGATATCAAGAATTCAAAATTCAAAATTCAAAATTCAAAATTAAGGAAATTTGAATTTATTGGAAGCTGCCAAATTTATTTATATGTACATCTAAAATTGAATGAATTCTAGACAGATACTTTTCAATAGTTTTTTACAAGAAAACTATTCTCCCGAAGAGCGATCGCTACAGGGTTGGATGGCGATCGCAGGCTTTATATTACTAACTGTAGTTTGCTATTTTGGTGGTGTTACTGCCGGATTGCGCCTAATTTACCCGGCGACAGCTTTAGTAGTAGCCTTATTTTTATACTTGCGGCATCCCATTCTCTACATTGGCTTTACCTGGTGGATTTGGTTTCTCACACCCTTAGCGACTCGCTTAGTTGACTATCGGGTAGGGTGGGATGCTAGCCGTCAAATGCTCATAGCACCATACTTAGTGGTGTTTATAACTATAGCAACATTTTTGCGGCATTTTCCCCGCGCTTCTCGCCAAGGGGGTTTGCCGTTTGTTTTGGCTTTTATTGGAGTTTTCTATGGCTTTCTCATCGGTCTAATTTACAACGCACCTATCCCTGTAGCACGCGGATTGATGGATTGGCTCAGTCCGGTTATTTTCGCTTTTCACTTATTTATCAACTGGCGAGATTATCCCAGCTATCGCCAGAACATTCAACGAACATTTCTCTGGTGTGTGTTGATTTTAGGAACTTATGGCGTATATCAATTTGTGGTTGCTCCTGAGTGGGATAGGTACTGGCTCATACAATCAAAATTATTCATGAGTTCTGGAAACCCTGTACCTTTTGGGATGCGCGTCTGGAGTACATTACACTCAGTCGGCCCCTTTGGTTCTGTTATGCAGGCTGGATTACTGTTGTTATTTACCGGTTCAGGAAACTTAATTTTTCCGGCTTCGGCTGTTGGTTACTTATCTTTTCTATTAACACAAGCACGTACTAATTGGGGAGGCTGGTTATTTGGAATAATTATGATTATGGGTTCAGTCAGAGCCAAAATTCAAATGCGCTTAATTACCATAATTGTGGTCATGGCTATTTGTGTTGTGCCATTGACAACTATCGAACCAATTGCTGGGGTGGTAGCAGCACGTTTTGAAACTTTTTCTAATATTCAAGAAGATGGCAGCTTTAAAGATAGATCGGGAACTTACGATAGAAATCTCGGTTTAGCCCTTTCTAATGCTCTAGGTAATGGCTTAGGAAATATTTGGAAGGTCAACGAAAAAACTGGTCAAATTGAAGTAGTGGTAATTGATAGTGGCATTTTAGATATGTTTTTCACCCTTGGTTGGTTTGGAGGCATATTTTATATGGGTGGATTAATCTTTTTGATTATTACTGTTAGCAGCTATGGTGAAGGTCGTTTCGATAGTTTTGTCAGTGCTGCCCGCGCCATTGGGATCAGTGCCGCTTCACAGTTAGTTATCGGTAGCGGGATGTTGAGCGTATCAGGGATGATTCTTTGGGGATTTTTAGCTATGGCTATGGCAGGGCATAAGTACTATAGCAATCCTCAGACGCTCTCCAATATTCCTAACTTTTCTAATAAATCGAGAATCTCATAAATTTTACAAATTAAATAGGACTTTTATAGATTATGAAAGTAATTATTGTCATGCCACTGGCCGAGCAACGAGGCGGTGGTGAAATGATGCTTTGGGATTTGGTACAGCAGGGACGTAATGCTGGTGTTGAGTGGCTGGTGATATTTTTAGAAGACGGCCCGATGGTCGAACAAGTAAAGTCTCTCGGTATTGATGCGCGAGTTGTGGAAAGTGGACGTTTACGCCAAATACACCGTTTTATTGGCGCTGTTTTGCGGATAGCAGCGATCGCTCGCCGCGAACGCGCAGATATAATTGTCAATTGGATGTGGATTACGCATATATCTGGAGGTTTGGCGGCAATGTTGGCGGGCTTGCCTGCTGTGTGGTATCAACTAGAAGTACCTAGTGATAAAACTTGGTTGGTGCGACTTGCTACTTTAATTCCAGCCCGTGCAATTATCACCCTTTCGCAAGATGGCAAGCAAGCACAGGCAGAGATTTGGCCCCACAGACCAACACCTTTGGTTTATCCTGGTGTCGCATTAGACCGATTTGAGCCGAATGCTTTACCAACTCCAGAAGAAGCACGGCGAAAACTAGGCTTACCTTTACACGGGCCTTTGATTGGAATTGTGGGACGATTGCAACGATGGAAGGGAATGCACGTATTGGTGCAAGCAATGCCCAAAATTTTACAGAAGTATCCCGATGCCCATTGTCTGGTAGTTGGCGGTAAGCACGATTTGGAACCGGATTATGAGAACTTCTTAAAAGCCGAAATCACCGCTTTGGGTTTGAAAGACCAAGTAATTATGGCTGGACTACAGCGCAATATCCCGGAATGGGTGCAGGCGATGGATGTATTTGTTCATGCATCAGATAATGAGCCATTTGGGATTGTGATTATTGAGGCAATGGCGTTGGGTAAACCTGTAATTGCTGGTAGTGCAGGCGGCCCGACAGAGATTATTACTGATGGCATGAATGGACTATTAACACCTTACGGCGATGCGGAGCAATTAGCGATCGCAATTCTCCGCTATCTTGACGAGCAAGAATTTGCCCGAAGTGCGGGAATAGCTGCACGAGAACGCGCTCTCGATTTTTCAACGCAGAATTATGCCCAAAATTTTATTAATGCAATTCGCTCTGTAATGCCTAGCCCTCTATCACAAAAGTTTTGATAGGTTTGTAGTAAGCACTTTAGTGCTTATTTGAAAAGTGTATGACTGTGATTTTAATCACCCCCCTTAATCCCCCCTTGTAAAGAGGGGAAACTAGAAAATCCAGTTCCCTCCCCTTTATAAGGGGAGGGTTAGGGTGGGGTAAAAAATATTTGATACATCAACTATGACTTTTCAAACAACCTCTTAAATATTTTCAGACTAAAGTCCTGACTACAAACGTATTTACGCCTCGTAATTAATGCGATAAATCATTATAAAACTCTCTGCACGTCTGCGTGATAAAAAAATATTTATGTAAAAGGAACTAAATCAATGTTGATTGATAGCCGCAAATTGCCAATAGATGAAATTATTAATACGGAAGTTTGTATAGTTGGTGCTGGCCCAGCAGGAATTACACTTGCACGAGAATTAATTGGGCAAGATTTTCGAGTGTGTTTACTAGAAAGTGGTGATTTGGAATTTAATCAAGAAACTGCATCTCTTGGTGAAGGTGAAACGGTTGGAGATCCTTTTCCACCTTTACAAGATATGCGTCATCGTCAATTTGGTGGAATGGCTAATGTCTGGAATATTGAAATTAATAAAAATCAACTTGGTCTGAGGCACGTGCCTTTAGACGAAATAGATTTTGAAAAACGAGATTGGGTTCCATACAGTGGCTGGCCTTTTAGTAAATCTCACCTGAATCCATTTTACGAGCGCGCTCAAGCAGTCTGTAAACTCGGCTCTTTTGCTTATGAGGCAGAGGCTTGGGAAAATGCTCAATCTCCTCGGACACATTTCACAAGTGACCGAGTTACTACTAGTATGTTTCAGTTTGGCCCACGCGATATTTTCACCAATGAATATCGCCACCAAATCAATCAATCTCCTAATATAACTACATTACTCAACGCTAATGTGGTAGAAATTGAGGCAGATGAAACAGCCCAAAGAGTGAAACGCGTGCAAGTTGCTTGTTTATCTGGTAAGAAATTTTGGGTTGTTGCAAAAGTATTTATTTTAGCCGCAGGTGGGATTGAAAACGCGCGTTTATTATTACTATCAAACAGAATTCAAAAGAATGGATTAGGCAACCAACATGATTTAGTGGGTAGATTCTTCATGGATCATCCATTTATCCGTTGTGGTATGCTTGTTCCGCAAAATCGCAAAATCTTTAATTCGATGGCTTTGTATGATTTACGCCGTGTGAATAATGTCACAGTCATGGGAAAATTTGCGCTGACGGAACAAGTGATGCGTCGCGAGAAATTATTAAACATGACCGCATTGTTATATCCCAGAGATGAAAGGTATAGATCGGCTGCAAAGGCTTCTGCAAAAATTTTGTTCTCTTCAGTTCGACAAAGACAGTTACCTAAAAATATTTTTCAGCATTTGCAAAATGTCATTACGAATATTGATGATTTAGTAGCTGATTGGTATAAATATAATCTCAAAAAGGAATATTTATTCCCTGATTTAAGTCATGGAGGATGGTCTGACCATGAAGGTAATGAACAGAAATATACAAAGTTTGAGGTTCTCAGCCAAACTGAACAAACTCCAAATCCAGATAATCGGGTAACACTCAGTAATCAACTAGATAAGCTGGGTTGTCCGCAAGCAAAATTAACTAATCATTGGAGCGAAATAGATATTTGCAGTGTGAAGCGATCGCAGTTAGTATTTGCACAAGAGTTTGCTAGTGCCGGACTGGGTGAGTTGCAGATTGAATTAGATGGAGATCGTCCAGTTGCTTCTCTTAGTACCCATCACAATATGGGTACAACGCGTATGCATCACGACCCAAAACAAGGAGTAGTCGATGCAAATTGTCAAGTTCACGGCATCTCTAATTTATTTATGGCAGGTAGCTCTGTTTTCCCTACAGGAGGCTATGCTAATCCTACGCTCACTATTGTTGCCTTGGCAATTCGATTGGCTGACCATCTGAAAGCTGAATTGTCTCACTAAGTATAACTTTGTGTAAAATCGTCACGTTTTAGATGTAGCGATCGCCTGATTCATATTTTGATTCAGCAACGCCAAAACTTATACCAATTCAATTAATGATTGCAACACATCCTTGGCTAAAGACGCGATGAATCGCGTCTCTACAAATGGTCTACTTGTCGCATTCTTTTTTCAAATTGGTATTATATGATGTCCGCCTAATTAGTTATAATTCCGGCATCTGTGCAAAAACCAGGAAACCCTCTTTCCCCCTGCCCCCTGCTCCCCTGCCGTCTTAATGATAAGTCTTTAACCGAACACGATATTACTTGCCTTTTACCGAATGTTGCACTAGCCAGCAATGTAAGCCTACCATTAGAAACGCTAATGGCAGCATCAACATTGGGATGATTTCTAAACTTGTCCAACTTGCAATCCAGCCTGCTCCAGTGGGTATAATCGCTGCCCCCAAACTGGCAGCACTAGTGGCAATGCTAACAGCCGCAGGAACATGGGGGTCTGGCAATCGTTGAGGGATTAACCAAATGGTTGCAGGAAAGATGGCTGCCAACCCAAAGCCAATCAACGGCAAGCTAATCCATTGATCTGGCAGTTGCCACCAAGCAAGCAATCCAATCATTACAAGACTGAGCGACATACTGATTGTGCGGACTGCCCCAAGCCATTGCAAGAAATAACCTAAGATGAAACGTCCCAATGTTAATCCCACCCAGTAGGCACTAACGCTGTAACCAGCTATCAGCGTGGGAGTGTGACGAGCTACAGACTGCACAGTGTATGCCCAGTTACCAATGCAGGCTTCAGTACCAACATAAACCAGCAAAAGTAATCCAGTTAGCAGTACTATCGGATTTTGCAGCGCTCTGCCCAGATTTTCTAACGCAGTTGTTTTTGAGGGCAATACCCTTACTGTCATTGGTGTGTAGTTGAAGATGATTACGCCCAGCACGCTCACAATTAATAGGCTGACAATCCCGGCTAATACCCCATAAACCTGTCGCCAGTTCATGCCAACTGCTAACAAAGTAGTAGCGATCGCGGGGCCTGAAAGAGCGCCAATACCATAGAAAGCATGGAGCAAACCAATCAAACTGGCACTGCGGGAATCTTGCACAATGTAAGTGTTGATGCCTGCATCAATCAACCCAATGCCCAATCCCAACGCCGATCCAGCCGCAACCATGAGAAACCAGGAGGGTGAGATGGCATAGATCGTTAGTGCCATCGTCAGCGCAGCCGCAGCAATCAACAGCATTCGCGCTAACCCCAGCCGACTACTCACCAGACTGCTGGTGAATGCTGCCAGAATGTAGCCGCTAATTTGACTGAGAAACAGCAGGGTGACGGTTGCTGGAGTCAGGTTATAGGTAGAGAGAATGGAGGGCAGAAGCACTCCTAATCCTGCTTCAGCTATACCAATGGCTATAAAGGCATAAAAGGCGATCGCCGAACCTATCCACAGAGGCGGTAAGGTGCGTTGATAGTCTGTCATTGGCTGGAATGCTCCTGGATCGGACAATTTGACTGCTGAGATTTACTCAATTAATCAAGAAATTTATGGTTGTACAAAGTATGAATAGTTAAAAATATTTTTATAACTACCAAATGGCATTATTAGTAATTATCTCAAAATCTCATCACCATGTGGCTAAAAAGTCTACAAGGATTTATCTCAAATCCTTGTAAAAACTAGATTGCAAATTTTCCGAAAAGTTTATTTATCCTCAATCTTTGAATACTTGAGCTGCTAGCAACGCTAATGCTGCTGTACCAGCGATCGCACCCCACTGTAAAAGCGGATTTTTATCTAGCCAGTCGGAAACACTAGGTATAACTAAGTTACTAAAATCACCCTTAACTCTGTCGTCTTCAGGAACAGATTGGTAAAAATTATTTGGTGCATCTTCAGACTTCGCCTCAGAAGAACGTAGTAAATCGAAGCCGACGAGCAGTAACAGTGAATCTACTAATGATGGTGAGATGCGCTGTACCACATCTAATATTTTAGCTACATCCCCAACCAAGAAGTCACGAGTTGGATGTTCGGCTACGTAGAGGATAGCATCAGCTACAAGTTTAGGATCGTAGTAAGGTGGTATCCCAGAAGGCTTTACGCCTAATTTCGTCAGACCATTATTCCAAAAGGGAGTGTTGATCACCGCTGGTTTCACACTCGTGACGCTGATCGGCCATTTTTCATGTAGCAACTCAAGGCGCATGGCTTCGATAAAGCCCTCAACCCCGTGCTTGGCTGCTGAGTAAGCACTTTGGTAGGGGAGCGATCGCTTACCTTCCATTGAAGAGACGTGGATCAGTGCCCCCCTTCCCTCACGCTTCAGATGGGGTAGGGCTGCCATTGCACCATACACTTGTCCCATGAGATCGACATCAATGACATGCTTAAACTCTTCTGGTGTGATGTTGTCGAAAGTGGCAAAGATGCCGATAGCAGAGACATGTACCCATGTATCGAGTCGCCCGTACATCTCTACAGTTTTATCTGCGATCGCCTTAACTTGCTCAAATACTTCCACATCAGCTACGTAAAAAGTTGCCTCGCCGCCAAAGCCGCGAATCTCCTCCACTAAAGACTTTAGCTTCGATTCACTCCGAGCCGACACTACGACTTTTGCGCCGCGTCTAGCAAACTCAAGAGCTGTGACACGTCCGATACCGCTGGAGGCTCCGACGACCGAAACGACCTGCTGATTGATTGGCTTTAATTGCATAAGTGTTACTTTTTAAAATAAATTAGGAATTGGGAATTGGCTTCGACAACGTTAGAGACTTTAGCTTCAGTAGGTAATTCAGTCGCTTCATTAGTATCAGTTGTTATTAAAAATATTTCTTAATAACTCTCCTATACATATATGTTAATTATTATTACGGTTACATTTCTCTGTCTATTGGGGAATCTGAAAGCGCCACAGGAAGTAGATGTAAGCATTTTCTAGACTTTTAAGACTTTCGACTAATAAACATCAGGAACTTAGTCAACAAATCTCACAAAATCTCATCTGTCGCCTTTTACTTACTTCAGAGGATGTTTGAAAAGTCTGTAGTAGTGTATCAAATATTTGTTTACCCCACCCTAACCCTCCCCTTGCAAAGGGGAGGGAACTAGTAGATTTTCCGGTTTCCCCCCTTTACAAGGGGGGATTAAGGGGGGTAATTCGACTTTATCTGATTAAATCTGTTTAAGGCAGCCATTGTAATCCCTTATTCTGTAACTTCTGCTCGATCTGCTGCATTTCCTGGATAGTTTCTCCAGTCACGATCGCATAAATTTCGGTGTAGATTTTTCCGTATTTGACCCTCTCTAAAGCCGACAGAACGATTAAGTCCTTGCGATCTAGTTCTGATTTTAAGGTGACTAAAATTGAATCTAATGTTCCTTCCATGCGGTAGCTACTAGAATATTTAGCAACTTCCTTTCCCAGTCCCAGTAGGGTGTGACGCTGCAAGCACAATGGAGTCGATCCATTAACTCGGAAATTGGCATCGATCGCATAAAATTGTCCGTCTCGATCTTCCAGCACATCGAACCCAATCACGCCGAAATAACCCTGTTTGTGAGCATACTGACCAATGGCGGCAATCATCTCAAAGAACTTGCTCATGTCAGTGTTGCGGTAGTCAATCAGTCCCCCTAAATAATTACCTTCTGGAGTGACGAGTTGCCTGGTAGTGCCGATGAGGGTTATCTCTCCCGTTTTGTTGACATAGAACTGTACGCAGTAATTCTGCACTTCATTCTTAACGAACTCCGAGATAATAATCCTATCGAGCAACTTAATATTGAGATATTTCCTGATTTCTTCCAAGCAGTAGTTCAGATCGTTGAGGCTTTTGATGATATAAGTGCCTTCCCCTGAGAGTCCGTGGGACGTTTTAATTAAGTAGGGAAATTGTGGTAAATTAATGTCTTCTAAATTACAGGTGTGCAAATCGTAACTATCGTATTTTGGACATTGCACCCCCAGTTCGGCTAGGGTTACTTTGCTGAGTAAACGGTAATGAGTGTCTGAATCAACAGCGTGTTTTTCTTTTTTGAGGCGATCGAAGGGAAATAGAGTAATAAGTTTATCAAAGCGTTCGCTGTGGCTGAGATCGTCCAGATAAGTTAAGCGATCCATTATCAACCTATGGGAGTAGCTGAAGCCAAAATGCTCTTGCCAGTATGCAAGCAGAGACTTTGGCGGCGGATTAATCATAATTCCTGGAATGCGATCGCCTAACACAGCTAAAATTTTCCAAGGTTCCTTTTGGCAAATCTTGTCAAAAGAGGTTTTGGTGGCTTCACTACTGCCATCTTGAATAAAATATTTTTCCAGGTTGGGATAAGCAGCCCAACTGGCTGTTGCAGGGTAATTTAGGATAAATCCATAAGATGCATCTGTGATGTCTTGAGCAAATAGATCGGAAAGAGAACTTCCTTGAAAGTATTGAAAGTTATATTGTGAGTTCATTTAGCCCTCCCAGAAACCGCATCCTCAAACAATTGCACAGATACATCTTCTGTCTGCACTCCTGCCAGCATAACCTTATCTTGCTCAGAGACAATTTCTTTAGTAATTGCAGCTAAAACTTCAATAAATTTCGGCAAAATGAATCTATCTGTTGGTTGATTTTGTTTGGAAATCAGTTGTAATTGTTTTGTTTTACTATATCTTATAGCCTGAAGATTGCTATATTTTTTTCGCATAAGCTAAAATTTGGTAATTTGCTCTTTATTTATATACCTTACTTATCTTTTAATTAACTCTATCAAACGAAAGAAGTAAATCACTTTATTCTTTCTACGAAATAGTTGTTCATCTTAATTTTACAACTTAACAATAAAACTATTCCGCAGATGAAAGTCAGCCTCCTCACCTCTATGAGTTAAAGCCCAGTAACTCACATTACCATCTATATTTTTGATAACAGTAGTAATGCCAATTTCAATAGCTTGTTCTGCCGAGACGATTTTATCCAAATCGACATCTAACCCAAGTGCTAAACCGTCGGCTTGATTCTGAACATTAAATGGTAGCTTTTCAAAAGCTGTTTCCTCTTGCATTCCTTGACGATACCCATCAAAGCGATAGACATTCCAATGTCCGGCGGGGGAGAGGTTAAATTCCCAATACCGTGCAGAATCTTTGATGCCAAGGAAGAACTCAAAACAAGTGTCTTCCCATAATTCGTACTTGCGTGATGGTGCATTTGATGATGGAACAATTGCAATTTCTTTTAAATCACCTCCAAGGTTGTAGCAGATAGTAAGTTGATTAGCATTTCGGGAGATATTACCTGTAATTTTCAAATGAGGAAAGGACTCGGTAGAAGGGAAAAGTTGCAGGGAAAATGTCTGGTTGTTCATTTCATATCTTGGATAATTTTGCGAATCTGCGTTTCTTGAGATTCAATACTTTCAGTCAGCTTAAACTGAACGATCGCTCTTGCCAAGTTATGTTCTGAGTGCTTAACTTTGAAGTAGACATTTCCTGCTAAATAATCAGCAAAAAATCTCAGTCCTAGTTCAAAAGTAATTAGACGAATGGCATCATAGATGTATGCATAATCATTCTCGGTCAGAAATGCCTTAGCCACAGCGAGATAACCCTGGAGGATTTCTTGACACAAATCGGTATCGAAATAAATACTTTCCCAATTCTCGGTTTCTTCACCAGCCGGATTGCAACCCGATCGCAGGCAATCACCAATATCGTAATGTACCAGACCGGGTTTCACGGTGTCCAGGTCGATGACGCTAACGGCTTGCTGGGTAACAATGTCAAACATCACGTTATTGATTTTGGGATCGCCGTGCATCAGACGTAGAGGTAACTTGCCTTCAGCTTTGGCATTTTCTAGGATATGTGCAAAGGTTTGGCGATCGCTAACAAACTGTAAGCAATAATTAACTTCCGAAGATTGACGCACACTAGTTTTCGCCAAAACTTCATCGTAATGCTGGAGATAGAACGGTGTAATATGGAAGCCTTTGAGGGTGTCAGCAACTTTTTCTGCTGGCAAATCGCTGATCAAATTGTGGAACATCCCCAAGGCATAACCGATTTCTTTGGCGTATGAGCGATCGCGCATACTATCAAAAGACTGGGAGCCTTCAATAAAGCTGATTGCCCGCCAAAAGGAGCCATCTGCATCCTTCCAGTGGTCTTGAGCGTTTTTGGTCAACAGTACGCGTGGTACTTCCCAGCGACGATTAAGGGGTATATCCTGCAACCTTTTTTGAACGTGTTCAGTGAAGGTACACATATTCTGCATAATCAGTTCTGGCTGACGAAACACTTGCGTGTTGATGCGTTGCAAGACAAAATGTTGCTCTTTTGAAGAATCTAGAGTTGCTAAAAAGGTGTCATTGATATTACCACTGCCCAAAGCTTGAACGTCAGTAACCTTTCCCAGTTGGGTAAATTGGTTAGCGATCGCCACCAGATTTTCTGCGCCTTGTGTATTGAATTCTTGTATCATCTGTTTGACCTGTACTACTCCTCACGTACATTGCACGAAAGCAATAGGGGATATCGTAGCGCAAGTATCAAGATAATTCGTAATTGATTACCGAACTGTCAATTATAAATTTTTAAAAGTACTAGAGCAATCCTGAATCTATTCGTGAAAACAAGATCCCCGACTTTTTTGAAAAGTCGGGAATCTGCGGGTTGCAATTCTCGTCAACCCCGTGCTAATTCAACAGTTAGGAAATCTCATCGCTATCAACCCACTCGTCATAAGATGAGTCATAACCAATGTAGTGAAGAAAGTATTGCTGACCTTGGACTTTCTCAATCGTTGCGGAATACCAAGCCTCTTGGTCATCATCCCAACATTTTACTTTTTGACTTACTGCATATCCATTTTCATCAGTGGAGCGAAGATCGCGAGTCCGAATGTCATCTTCGCCTACCCACTCGTCATAAGATGAACCGTAACCAAGGTAATGAACAAAGAACTGGTCATCTTCGATTTTCTCAATAGTTCCTTGATACCAATCCTCGTCATCATTATCCCAGACTTCTACTGTTTTGCTGACTTCATACTGAGTCTTATCTGATTTAGCAGCAGATGAGACATCTTGAATCGGCTTTTGTTCCTCTTGTTTTATTTCCTCTTTTACTAGAGTGTATGCTTGCAAAATCAAACTGCGAACGACAGTTTGAATTCCTGTATGCTCGTAGTAATTGGTTGTTTGATCTAAGAATGCTGCAACTAAATCTAAATTATCATCAGCAATCTGAATAAAATTACCCAAATGACTAGAAATTGATTGCGGGGTTACGCCCGTCTTGGATACTAAATTAGTCATCCAGCCTTGCACGGAGTTGAAACCCTGATTGATAAAACCAACTTTATCAGAAGGATTGCTGCCTGGAAGAAAGTTATTAACGGCTAAGAAAACTGGATTTTGAGTTATTGCACTAGAATCAGTACCATTAATAACTCCATGAATTTTGCTGAGAAAGTCAGGCCCCAATGGCAGAATTCCATCTAGACAAACTAAAGCTACCATCCGCATTAGGGATGCATTTTGATAGTTATTAGTTAAGGAATTAGCAAACTCTTGGGGATTGGGTTGAGGAATGCCGTTTAGTTTACAAAAGGCGATGATTTCGACAGCAATTTTCAATACCAAGTCAATAGATTGAGTGACATCAGCTTTAGGAGTAATTTTGCCTAAAAAGGAGAGAAAGCCGATTTTTTCACTAACTTTATTTGCTAAAGCCGCCGCTGCCATCGCTGTGTCTGCCTTATCAATTGTTTGATAAAGTTTGATTGCAAACTGGTAGCCTTGTTGAGGATCTTCGTATAAGGTGACAGCGCGATCGCGAATTTTCTGAATTACTTTAGCATCGGTTTCTCCAGTAATGGCGCGGATATTATTGTCAAACCCCGTCAAATTGCTCCATTCACCTGGTGCTACATAATCAAGAGCCTTTAAAACTTTGACAGTAATATTGTCAGTCGGTAACTCGTCAACCAACTGAATAATTGATTTATCCATCAGCCGATCCTCAAAACTCATAATATCGTTACAACACGGTTCAGAGCAGCCCACATCTAGCGCTGGGCAATTACTAAACCCTATTTATAGAGTTCCCCAACCTGACCAAAAAATAACCATGTTAGTAACAGAGGTTACACCTAAAGATGCTGTAACATAAGTCTGTTTCTCATAACGTCAAAACGGAAGTCGCTACAGGGAAGGCGGAAGTCGCTACAGGGAAGACGGAAATCGCTACAGGGAAGACGGAAGCCACTACAGGGAAGGCGGAAGCCACTACAGGGAAGGCGGAAGCCACTACAGGGAAGACGGAAGTCGCTACAGGGAAGACGGAAGCTACTACAGGGAAGGCGGAAGCTACTACAGGGAAGACGGAAGTCGCTACAGGGAAGACGGAAGTCACTACAGGGAAGACGGAAGTCGCTACAGGGAAGACGGTAGCCGCTACAGGGAAGAAGATTTTTATCTTTACTCGGTAATATGTGGTTATTTAACAGAGCATTAAAAATACCCCACCCTAACCCTCCCCTTGCAAAGGGGAGGGAACTAGATTTTCCGGCTTCCCCCCTTTGCAAGGGGGGATTGAGGGGGGTAATTCAACTTCTGTATACACGGTAGCCTTGCAAAGGGGAGGGAATTGTATTCCTAGTTTCCCCTCTTTGCAAGGAGGGATTAAGGGGGGTAATTTGGAATTACCAAAAATCAAAATGTTATGACAGAGCTTTATAACAAAACCTCGGAGAAAGAAAAAAGACGATCGCTCCGTAATAATATGCCATCTGCTGAAAAGATTGTGTGGGAAAGGTTGAAAAATCGGCAAATTGATGGTTGCAAATTTCGTAGACAGTACAGTATTGATGTATTTGTTGTGGATTTTTATTGTCCTGAATTAAAACTTGCTATAGAAATTGATGGTAATAGCCATTTTCAAGAAGGAGCGCAGGTTTATGATTATGAACGACAATGTTTTCTTGAATCCAAAGGGACTTGTTTTTTGAGGTTTACAAATCAACAGGTTTATCAAGAGTTGGAAGGTGCGATCGCAATGATTGCACAAACGGTTTGTCAATTGCGGAAGATTACCCCACCCTAACCCTCCCCTTGCCAAGGGGAGGGAACAGTTTCCCCCCAATGCATCGGGGGGATTAAGGGGGGTAATTTGACTTGTGTGTACACCGTAGCTCTCTACGCAACATCACATAACAAATAAATTTATATGCATTAAGCGATCGCTTTCGTTCGATCTACTCATAGTTTGTAAACTGTAGCATTCGGCTAATCTCTGTTCACTTGCAAGGTGAATAATTTATACTAAATAGGCCCTAACAATACAGCAAAAGCTTGAGTAATTTATGATCGCACTGGAAGGGTATAAAGTCCTGACAGAACTGCACACAAGCCCTAATTCTCAGGTTTATCGGGGATATCGAGAGTTAGATCGACAACCAGTAGTACTGAAAGTTCTGTGGCAAGAATACCCATCCCCAGAAGCGATCGCTCGGTTTAAACTTGAATACGATCTCACGCGCCGCTTTCAAGCGCCTGGAATCATCCAAGCCTACGACTTAAAAAAATATCAAAACACCTTAGTCTTAGTTTTAGAGGATTTTGGTGGACAACCTCTGCGTGAGTTACTCAATCAATCGCCTCTACCGCTACAGAATTTTTTGCAATTAGCTATACAAGTAGCAGCAGCTTTAGAAGAAATTCATCAGCAACAGATTATTCATAAAGACATTAATCCTGCCAATATTCTTCTCAATCCCACGACTCAACAAACGAAAATAATTGACTTTGGCATTGCTACTTTGCTGTCGCGGGAAAATCCCACGTTGCGAAACCTGAATGTTTTAGAAGGGACTCTCGCTTATATTTCTCCCGAACAAACAGGACGGATGAATCGCTCGATTGATTATCGCACCGATTTTTACTCTTTGGGAGTCACTTTCTACGAACTGTTGACTCAGCATTTACCTTTTATTAGCGACGATCCTGTAGAACTGGTTCACAGTCACATTGCCAAACAACCGATTCCGCCCGATCGAATCAATCCCCAAATTCCGCCAGCGCTTTCGCAAATTGTGATGAAGTTGCTGGAAAAAACTGCTGAGGCGCGTTATCAAAGTGCTTTTGGATTAAAGGCAGATTTACAGCAATGCCTGGAAATGTTGAATACTACAGGGCAAATTCCCTTATTTGAACTAGGACAACACGATTGCTCCGGTAGATTTCAAATTCCTCAAAAATTATACGGGCGAGAAGCGGAAGTGGCAAATTTGCTGGCAGCTTTTGAGCGAGCTAGTCACGGACAGAGTGAAGTGATGCTGATTGCAGGTTATTCTGGGATTGGCAAATCAGCCCTAGTTCAAGAAATTTATAAACCGATTACTCAGCAACGGGGATATTTTATTTCCGGGAAGTTTGACCAGTTCCAACGCAACATTCCCTACAGTTCTTTAATTCAAGCCTTTCAAGCTTTAATTCGCCAACTGTTAACTACAAGTGAAGCCGAAATTACTACTTGGCGCAAAAAATTATTAGATGCTCTTGGTGTCAATGGCCAGGTGATTATCGAAGTGATTGCAGAGGTGGAACTGATTATTGGTCAGCAGCCACCCGTTATAGAACTATCGCCCAAGGAAGCGCAAAGTCGGTTTAATTTAGTCTTGCAAAACTTCATTAAGGTCTTTACCCAAAAGGAACATCCTTTAGTGATGTTCTTGGATGACCTGCAATGGGCAGATAGTGCATCACTCCAGCTGATTCAGTTGTTAATGAGTCAAGCAGACAGTCAATATCTGTTGCTGATTGGTGCTTATCGTGATAATGAAGTAGATAAAAGCCATCCCCTGTGGACAACGATCGCATCTTTAGAACAAGCAGGGGTGGCTATTCACGAACTCACCTTAACACCCTTAGCATTACCTGAAATTCAACAACTTCTCAGCGATACCCTCAACAATGCCGATTTAGCAGATGTTACTCCTTTAGCAGAACTGCTTCAGCAGAAGACTAACGGCAATCCCTTCTTCATGAATGAGTTTCTGAAGTCGCTGTATGCAGAAGAATTACTCCAGTTTAATTTCACTCAGCGACAATGGCAGTGGCAACTGGCAAAAATCCAAGCGGCCCAGATTACTGATAACGTAGTTGAGTTGATGGCGCTGAAAATTCAAAAGCTGCCAGTTGCCACCCAGGAAGCTTTAAAATTAGCAGCTTGTATTGGCAATTCTTTTGATTTGCATACTTTAGCGATCGCTAGCTCAAAATCCCTTGCAGATGTAGCCGCCCAACTCTGGGAAGCTGTGCAAACAGGGCTAATTCTACCCCAAGGCAATGACTACCAACTCTTGCAAGTTGCCGACCTAGAAGTAACAGCGTTGACAAATTTGGATGTAGTCTACAAATTCCTGCACGATCGCGTCCAGCAAGCTGCCTATTCACTGATTTCTACTGACCAAAAACAGGCAGTACACTTGCAGATTGGGCAACTATTATTACAAGGCATTACTCCCCAAAAGCAAGAAGAAAGGATTTTTGACATTGTTAACCAACTGAATTTCGGCATCAACCTAATTACAGACCCTCAACAGCGACAAAAATTAGCTCAGTTGAATTTAACAGCAGGTAACAAAGCCAAAGCCTCAGCAGCCTATCAGCCAGCTTTAGATTATCTGACAATGGGGATTAACAGCCTAGCAGCTAGTTGTTGGCGGCAGCAGTATCAGCTAGCTTTGGCATTGCACACCGCCGCCGCCGAAGCTGCTTATCTGGGTGGGAACTTTGAACGCATGGATGCACTCACAGATGAAGTACTGCAAAAGACCCGCAGCACAGTCGATCAGGTGCAAGTTTATGCCATCAAAATCCAAGCTGCGATCGCTCGCGATCAACTCTTAGCAGCTTCTCAACTCGGTCTGCAAGTTCTGCAACTACTGGGCATTCCCTTAGCTAGCAACCCCGGTCAACCGCAAATTATGCTGGGATTGTTAAAAACTAAATTTGCTTTGGTAGGTAAGCAGGTACACACCTTAGTTGACTTGCCAAAACTCACCCATCCCACAAAATTAGCGGCAATTCGCATCCTTGCTAGTATCGCCTCCGCGACCTACCTCGCAGCCCCGAATGTTTTTCCTTTAACGGTCTTTAAACAGGTAGAAATATCCGCTAAATATGGCAATGCGGCGGAATCAGCCTTTGCCTACGCTACCTATGGCTTAATTCTCTGTGGCGTCGTTGGGGATCTGCAAGGGGGATATAAATTTGGTGAATTAGCCTTGAAAGTGCTAGACCGCTTCAATGCCAAGCACCTGCAAGCGAGAACTTTATTTGTAGTTAATTCCTTTGTCCGCCATTGGCAAGAACCACTCCAAAATACTATTCCTTCACTGCAAGCCGCATTTCAAATTGGGCGTGATACGGGTGATACCGAATACTCTGCATTTTGTGCCAATACATCCTCTATGCATTCCTATTTTTCTGGTCAAAATCTGGCTGAATTAGATGAATGTTTAGCTATTTACGCAGAAACAGTTCAGCAGTTTAAGAAAAAACCGATATTTGTTCTCATTCAACTTTATCGCCAAGTAGTTGCTAATTTACAGGGCAAAAATACTAATCCCTGTCAGTTAGTGGGCGAATTTTATGATGCAACGGCTATGTTAGCCCAGCATATCGAGAGTAACTATCGCACAGCTATTTTTTATATTTATACTAATCACCTAACGCTGAATTATTGGTTTGAAGATTATGCTACAGCCGTCAAAAATGCTGATTTAGCAATTCCTTATTTAGATGCAGTTGTGGCTTTATATATTGTAGGATGGTTCCACTTTTATGACTCTTTAGGACGACTAGCTTTAGCTTCTGTTGTTAGTGCGACAGAACGTCAGAAGTTACTCCAGCGAGTAGCAGCAAACCAGAAAAAATTGCAAGTCTGGGCAAAATTTTCTCCTGTCAACTATACCCATAAATTGGCGCTAGTAGAAGCAGAATGGCATCGGGTGCATGGAGAATCTAGTCAGGCGATCGCCTATTACGATCGCGCCATTGCCTTAGCCCAAGAAAACCAGTATTTGAATGAAGCGGCTCTCGCCAATGAATTGACTGCGAAATTTTATCTAGCCCAGAACAAATCCAAGATCGCCCAAGTTTATCTGCAAGAAGCCCGCTATCTTTATTTGCAGTGGGGAGCGATCGCTAAGGTAAAAGATTTAGAAGCCAAGTATCCCCAACTTTTAACGCGCATTCTAGAAAAAACTGTTAACTCAACTTTATCAACCACTACTTCTAACCCGACTGGACTCACAAGTACCAGTCGCTCAGAATCATTGGATTTGGTGACAGTTATCAAAGCTTCTCAAACCCTTTCCGAAGAAATTCAGCTAGATAAACTTTTATCTAATTTAATGCGGATTTTAATGGAAAACGCCGGGGCGCAACGAGGATTTTTGTTGTTGTCAACCAAAGGTAAATTTCTAATTGAAGCTCAGGGAACCGTTGGTGAGAATACTATTCAGGTATTGGAATCACTCAGTATTGAAAATAACCAAATTCTCTCGACTGCGATCGTTAACTATGTGATTCGCACTAAAACTAATGTAGTTCTAAACGATGCCATCAACGAAGCAGTAGGGATTGGGGAATTCATCAAAGACCCCTACATTCGCCAATACCAACCGCGATCGATTCTGTGTACTCCCTTAATTAACCAAGGAAAGTTAGCAGGAATTGTCTATTTAGAAAATAACTTGACAACCGGAGCATTTACCCCAGATCGTTTGGAGTTGCTCAACTTACTTTCAGCACAAGCAGCTATTTCCATTGAAAATGCCCGTTTGTATACAGATTTAGCCGCACTCAACAAAGCTTATGAGCGCTTTGTCCCGCGTCAATTTCTGCAATTTCTCAATAAGCAAAGCATTATAGATGTGCAATTAGGCGATCAGGTGCAGCGAGAAATGTCAGTCTTATTTACCGACATTCGCGCCTTCACCACCCTTTCCGAAAGTATGACTCCCGCCGAGAATTTCCGATTTATTAACTCCTATCTCAGTCGTATGGAGCCGATCATTCTGGAAAACAATGGCTTTATCGACAAATATATTGGTGATGCCATCATGGCCTTGTTTGCCGGAGATGCCGATGATGCAGTACAGGCGGGAATTGCCATGTTGCAGACATTAACAACCTACAACGAAAAACGCCAAACCAAGGGCTACTCACCAATTCAAATTGGTATTGGGATTAATACTGGTTCGCTAATTTTGGGGACAGTCGGCGGGTTGAATCGCATGGATAGCACAGTGATTAGTGATGCGGTTAATCTAGCAGCGCGAATCGAAGGATTAACCAAAACATTCAACGCCCCACTCCTAATTACCGACCAAACTTTTGAGCGCTTACAAAATCGCGATCGCTATGGTATTCGTGTAGTTGGTCAGGTAAAGGTGAAGGGTAAAACGAATGCTGTGACTGTTCATGAAGTGTTTGCAGCCGATCCCCAAAAAGTTAGTGCAGGTAAAACAGCGACTTTAGAAGTATTTGCGTCAGCATTAGCGTGTTACGAACAACAAGAATTTGCCGCAGCAGCCAAATATTTTCAAGATTGCTTGCAGCAAAACCCGTGGGATCAAGTTGCGCAGATATATCTTGAGCGCTGTCAGCCGGGAAAAGAAATAGCATCAATTTTTACTGAGGCAGTTAAATTTTAAGGGATTTACCATACTGATTGCTGACTAAATGAAGAAGTACTCAGTAATTAATTACCCCCCTTAATCCCCCCTTGGAAAGGGGGGAGACCGGAAATCTAGTTCCCTCCCCTTTGCAAGTTCGCTTGCAGTACAACACAGACCCAACTTTGATGGGGGAGACCGGAAATCTAGTTCCCTCCCCTTTGCAAGTTCGCTTGCAGTACAACACAGACCCAACTTTGATGGGGGAGACCGGAAATCTAGTTCCCTCCCCTTTGCAAGTTCGCTTGCAGTACAACACAGACCCAACTTTGATGGGGGAGACCGGAAATCTAGTTCCCTCCCCTTTGCAAGTTCGCTTGCAGTACAACACAGACCCAACTTTGATGGGGGAGACCGGAAATCTAGTTCCCTCCCCTTTGCAAGGGGAGGGTTAGGGTGGGGTAAAACCGTGATTTATCAGCTATTTCAAACTTATGTATACACGGTAGCCCGTTGTAGACAGTCTTTCAACTCAGCACTCTTCATAGTTGGATTCAAAAATCCTGAAAAAGCTGATGTTTGGACATTTGAGGGCAAAAACTCAATTTTTAAATTAAAACCTAATGTTATACCTAAAAGCAAAACACCAAATCAGAGTGCAATTCCAGGGTATCAATTAATGAATCCTAAAATTTCCGAACCCCGATTTCCAGAGGCAGCAATGACTGCCAGCCGTCAGGAACTATCGAATTTACCGCTGAATACGATCTATGGGCATATACCGACAGATTTATCTGGGCACATGTTCATTATTGCTCCTGTAGGTAGTGTTGCTTCTGGGGGTTTACCCAATCCAAATGCAACCCATATTTTTAACGGTGATGGGATGATTTACCGCTTAGACTGGCAAGACGGACAGGTTACTGTCAAGACGAAACTGGCACGTACACCTTGCTATTATGCAGATCAAGCAACTTTTAAAAATCTTGCTTATCGCTCTTATCAATTTCGCGATCATGGGTTGTTGCGCTTCTCCCCTTCCTTGGGCTTGCGAGATGAGGTAGATATTGCCTTTCTCGCCTTTAATACGGCTAAAGACAGCCAAGAGCGATTAATGATTACTTATGACGCTGGTCGTCCTTACGAAATTGATACCAGCAGTCTAGAAGTTATTACCCCGGTGGGTGCTAACACTGAGTGGAAACCGTTTCTACCTTTTTCCTATCCTTTCCCCCCTGTGTTGAGTACGTCTCACCCAACCTTTGATGGTTATACTAACGAAGTTTTCTTAGTTAACTATGGGCGATCGCTGAGTAATTTTCTTGAAAGTGCGCGTTTCATTTATGACCTCGAACAACTGCCCCAGGAATTCGAGCAACTGCTAAGTGCGATCGCTCAACTTTTAGACAACAATCCTTTGCGGATTCCTTTGGGAATGTTCTCGAAGTTTTCTCAAGGTGTCTGGCAACAATTGATTGGCTGGATTGAGAATTTGTTGGGAACTGCCATGCCAGATTTTGTTTATCTGTTGCAGTGGGATGGTGTCGGTAAACTCCAGCGCTGGCAGTTGATGCTGCCGGATGGTTCCCCGGTGCGAATTGAACAAAGTATGCATCAGTTGGCAGTTACCAAAGATTACGTGGTGCTGATGGACACTTCCCTGAAGATTGGCCCAGAACAAATCCTCAATAATCCCATTCCCGATAGTTTGGAAACTGAGCGCCTCCTGCGGCGATTACTGACGCGATCGCAGCAACCCAATTCTCCCATTTACATTGTGCGTCGGGCTGACTTGAAGGCAGATGTGACTACTGTGGTAGTCCGCCCAGCCGTAATTCCTTTAGAAACAGTGCATTTTTTGACCGATTACGAAAACCCTGACGGTCAAATCACAATGCATACTGCCCATCTCTGCGCTACAGATATCGCTGAATGGGTTCGCAAGTATGACATCTCAAAATTCGATGCTCCCAAATCTGCGCCTCTGTGGTTGGGAGGAATGCTGGCTAATGGGCAAATGGATGTCGGTCGTCTGGGTCGCTATCAAATAGACGGCGAGACAGGTCAGATTCGAGATGCTAAAGTAATTTACGATACTCGCCGTCATTGGGGTATAGGGTTCTACGCTTGCCAGGAAAAGCTGGCCTCTGGATTGCCTCCGAAGCGGATTGATAATATTTATTGGCAATCCCTCGGTTTTTGGCCAGAACTGCTGACTGAATTTATTTACAACTTGTACGAAAACTATCCCTATCGGGCTGTACCACTAAAAGAATTACTGCAACGAGAAGAAGCATTCAATCGCCCTTCTTCTTTGTTCCGGGTAGATACAATCAAGATGGAGGTAGCAGATTTTTATGATGCGCCCTCCGGTTACTTCATCAGTTCACCCCAGTTTGTACCGAGATTGAACAGCAATGGCAGTTCTACAGATGGCTATATCGTTTGTACGGTATTTGGGGGGAATAACAACGAAATTTGGATCTTCCAAGCCGATCAATTAGGGGCTGGGCCTATATGTAAGTTGAGCCATCCCCAACTGGATTTTGGCTTCACAATGCACACTACTTGGTTATCTGCGATCGCACCTCGCACTGCTAATTACGATATTCCGGTGCGACAAGACTATGAATCGTTACTTAACCAGCCAGCCATTCAGCAATTATTCGCAGAAGCAGTTTATCCGCATTTTCAGTAGAAATTGCGATTTGGCAAAGAGCATATACCCCACATTCCGCAGGGCGTGTTAAAAAAGAAGATAATATTTTCGACAAGGGGCAC
>NZ_JABXKO010000008.1:0-36690 GCF_017114965.1 Nostoc sp. JL31 | reverse complement strand
TCATGCACCACGAAACCATCTCAAAAGATGGGGCATGGCTGCGATATGTAGAAGGAACGCGCCTGGACTTAAAAGATGTTCAATTTTTCTGGGGCAGTGCGGCTCTAGCTCAAAGTGACCACACCCTGTTGCACGAAGATAAAGCCAAAAAAGCAGAACTGGCACTAGAAAGCATTCTTGCAGACTTAGCAGTTCTGAATATTCCCGATGGGGTCAAGCTAGAAATTAGTTTGAGCAACCACAACCCCGAACGCTGGGGACAAGAGATTAAACGCAGAGTTGAAGGGACTCACACCTTTGAGCATCTGCATCCTGTAACTCGTTCCATTGTCACCAAGACAGTTGAAATCACAGTTAGAGGCATTTACCCCGAAGGTTTTGGAAGCATTGCCCACTGCTTATTCGGTGAAGCATCCCTGGTACTTGACCCCTCAGAATTAGCGATCGCACTCGATATCGGTTCATCAACTTGGCTTGTAACCGTGTTCAACGGTAGCGGTGCAGTCATAGACCGTCACCTGATTGAAGGTGGTTGCGGTGAACTGCATTCGATGATTGCAGAATCTCTCGACAAGCGAAACGACCGAGTGAGTCTGCTGTCCAAGGATGTGAAACACTCGCCCAGCTTGGTGAACCAGGGAATTGTAGAAGGGACTTTTACATACGGCGGCAACCACCTCACGGGCAAGAAGTTTGAAACCGAGTACAGCCAATGTCTAGATCAGTGGTGGAGTAACAGGATTGAGAAATTCGCCAACTTTGTGACTGCTGGCAATTATCTAGACCGCGCTAAATACCTTGTCGCCTGGGGTGGTGGTGTTTCGCTGCCAGTGGTGGATCAAAACTTAGCCGGTTTAGGCTTTGTGATTTTGAATAATCCCCAATTTATCAATGCTTTGGGGTTGAAACTATTAACTCAAATTTCAATTGGAGCTTAGTTAATGAATTACGAATCTCGGCGTATAACCATCTCCTACCTAGCAGTAATTGAATTGTGCAAGATTTTTGATTTACCTCAAGACGCGCCAACACAAGCACTTTCGGCAGGTGTAGAGAAGTTGATTTTTCAACATGGCAATGTGCAAACAACGCCAAAACCCGAAACAGCAACATCTACACAGCCCAATAAATCAGCACTTAGCGCAATGGTCACTAATTTCAAAGGGGCAGCATGAACAGAACCACATTCAGAAATACGGTTTTAGGCATTGGTGCAACAGCAGCAGCGTTAGCCGTTGGCTACTTCGGAGTGCAGTACTTCGGTCGTAACAATATGTTCACCATCGCCGCAGCTGTCGGGGGTGGAGGTGCAATCAGCTATGTACTTCAAAGGCCGAACCAGCCACAATCCCCAAGTAATCAGCCAGAACCCCAACCTACACCGATGAAAACCCAAAGAAAAGGAAGGAAATCATGAGCGACCAAGACACCCAAAAGACACAACCATCGCTAACAACAACCGAAATCATGACCATCATCCTTGGTTGCGAACAGATTCTTAGGTTCGTGCAAGCATCCCCAAATTATCAACAAATCGAAGCATCCGAAAGGTTCAGTACATCGAATGACTTAAAAATAGGTGATGCTGTCCAAGCTTTGATGGAGATTCACGAAGCAATCCTAAATATCGAATTCTACTCCCAAGTTTGAGGAAGCAAATGTTAGAAACGACAACTTTGCAACGTAACCACCTCTATGAATTCCGTGGTCAACAACTGCGCTACAGCCATCGGTCTAATTGTCGAATCAATGCCCCTTTCGTATTCAATGACTCAAAGGGCAAGCGCAAAGAATTAAGCCAAACCCAAGTGCAGACGGAGGTTTTTGAACTTGTTGAGTTTTGTGAGAACTGATGATGAAGCGATTGCCCCGACCGACCAAAGTAAGTGCAATCGCCTCACCCGAAAGTGCATCAAGTACACATCGTTACAAGGATTCTAACAAATGACACTTGACTACAGAAATCCCAACGATTGGGGCAAATCACCGCTAACTGACTCCGCCCTAAGAAAGCAGCAATTCAAAGCGGAAAATTCTGAACAATGGGCAGCAATGATCTCAGCAGATATTGAGGCACTCTCCACACCAATATTTGAGAGTGAAGATTACCCACCTTTCACAGGAACCGAATTCTTAGCAACTCATTCAACCATCGATGACCATCCATACTCTGCTGCATTTGGTCAATTCTTGGGTAATGGGATTGATGCGGACATTGCAAATATATTGGCGTTTGGTGAGAACAGATTTGATTTAATCTCTGATGATTTTGACGACCCCATAAGGCAACTGGCAACGAGAATTTATAGCCGATTTGAAGAGATGGGGTATTGGGATAAATTGCCCCAAGAGTCGAGCGATATCGACTACGACAACATACCTTATTAGGAGGTTCAGTAATGGATTTTGCAATACGTAATCCGGTCGTTGGTCATGCAAGCCATATTGATGAAAAAGCGCAAGCATGGGGAGGGTTTGAGTCTGATATTCTGGGCTATCTCTCCGATATAAATAAGCTCGAACAGTTTGCGGATTACGCCAATAACGCCCAAGAATTATCGGATAGGTTAGAGCCTTTCTTAGACAATGCCAAGGTGGTTTTTGAGGCGATGGAGAAGTTGACCAAAGGACAAGTTACCTGGGTCGAACTTCGTAAACAATACGGTTCTCATGTTGCGGGTGCAATTGGTAAAATCCGTAAACTTAACTCCGAGTTTGATTCGGAGATGAGTAAAATAGATGCCCAAGATAGAGCCGACTTGTTGCGAATTGACCAAAAGCGTAAACACGCACTGACCGAAGTTGCAGCCCAATTACACCACGATTTGCAAGCAGAATTGTGGCGGCATGAAAATAAAATCAGCAGCATAGAAAATAAGCAAACTGTGCAAGCTGAGAGGCAGGCAATTACTACAGGATTGAGAGAGAAACGCCAACAGCTTTTAGCGCGTGCGAGGTTTGGCTCACGGGCATTAGAACCAAATCTTGCACCCCAAGAAGTGATACCAGTTACTAGCCAAAATCATGCACCTGCGTCTAGTGTTTCTGCAACAGGAACAGTTCGCGGTTGGGGTGCAATGTTGGGTAATTTATGGCAGAAGTTAGGCGAAAGATAATCAATTAATTAGGTAAGGCTGATGCTAGTAAGGAAACGAAATGAAGATCCTCATAGCGTCAGCCCTTTTTTGCATGAAGGGCTGGCACAAACACCACAACAACAACATCAGCATCAACAACCAGAACAGCCACAACCATTACCAGAAAATAATAGAGGTCGGACATTTAGACGTGCTGGTAACGCTTGTGAAATTGTCGCTGGCAGTTGTCTAAACAGTGCAGTGATTTTCACTTTTCACCTGTTGCAAGTTCACCCAGTTGGGATGTTCTTAGCTGTAGGTACTGCACACCTGTATTTTACTGCCACTGCAACAGGTGAAGGGTTCAATAATTTCGTTACTAATTTAATGACTGGTTGCAGTGCATCACTGGCGTTATTATGTGCGCTGTCTGACCCGATTAGTGAATGGAATGAAGCGAGAACTTCTACTATTACTGCTAAGACTTCTATTGAGTCGGTTTATAAGCCAAAAACTGCTGAATCTTCAAGTTGGATGGATGGTGCAGGAGTGGGCATATTTCTAGCGATATTAATGATTTTTTTATTTGGTGGAAGGAAGAGTAAATGAATTATTTAAGTGAGAAACATAAAACTTTATCCGAGTCGCAACAATCGGGTTTTATGTTGTGGTTTGGTCGCTTACCAATGGACAAGAAAGCTGTTGCCATTGGGCTAAGTCTAACTGTAGGAATTAGCTCGGCTGCGATGGCGTGGAAAGGGGAGTCAAGCGACCGCATTTATTTTTGCGTTCGGACTCCCCAAAGCTACCTAAAGTGTAACGACAAGAATAACAGACCTTTTAGGATGACTCCCTACTACTGGGAGCAATGGAAACAAGAAGGAATGCCGCGCCAAGTAGTGCGTGACCCAGCTATGGGGGTTAATGGGCTGGTGAAAGCGACCAACCCATATAAACCGTTTTGGGGTTTTGGGGGATTTCTGGGGTTTGCGCTTGCGGGGTGGATGCTGCGACACTGCCAGTCGGAGGAGAAACAGAGAGCCGTATTTGAGGACATCGCCCAAAAACGGGACGCAGCAAAGGCAGAGATGACCGCACGTTCCGAGTTGTTGGAGAGTTACAGGGACGTTGCGATCGCAGAAGTTCAACTACAAGCTGACCTGGATCTAATCGCCAACGATCACACTGTTGATATCACCAAAGCCGAGATTTACGCCCACACGGAAATTGAAGTTACCCAAATGGAGGCAACTGATGCCATTTTCGAGGCGCAGACGGCTGGGATGACTGAAGAACAGAAGGCGGACTATATTAAGCAGCTTCGTGAGATGAAAACGCCTTATTTGCAAGGTAGCCAGACTTTAGCGGGGACGATTGACCCCAACGATAAGGTTACTGGGGCAGACAACCAAGCAATCGCAGAAGGTGACAAATATCGCTGGATTAACAACACCATCGGCTACCCCACTTTGATATTTGGTGGCATGGGTGCAGGTAAGTCCTGGACTACCAGAGAAATTATTTGGAAAAAAGTACAAGCTGGGTGGAATATCGTAGCGCTTGACCCGCACGGCACACAGGTCGAATGGCGAGGTGTGCGGCTGATTACCGGTTACAAAGAAATAGCCGAATTCATGCAATGGTACATGGATGAAATGCGCCAGCGCTATGAAGATTACCGCTTAAGTGGGCTGACTGAAGAACAGTGGACAGAACGGTTAAGAAATAGCGGCAAGATGCTATCAGTTATCTGTGAAGAATTTACGACCTGGACAGATAACATTGTTGAGCCAATGCCAGACGATTGTGAGGATGAAAAATGGAAGCCTGACCCTGATTTTATTGGCAAGTGGTTTCGCTGTGCCATGACTGAATCTCGTAAACAATTAATGATTCCTTTGTTCGTAGCTCACGACCGCACAATGGAGATTTTAGCCAAAGCTAAAGGGTTATCAAAACTTCGAGATGCGGCACTGTTAGAAGTAGAACTAATCGCAACTATTGACCCAATTACGACAGAAGCTAAAGCTAGTGGTATGGGTAGGATTAAATTACCTGGGCATGGACAATGGATTGATATTGAATTGCCTAAGCTCAAAGCCAAGCGGATTGATTTTAGGCTTGATGAATCTGTGATAAGCGATGCTCAAATTAACACCCAAAAGGTAGAGCCAAAACTTTCAACCGATCACAAAACAGCAGAGCGCATCTGGCAACTGGAATTTAATTTAGATAAGCCCCCAGCAGAGTCTATTCCTACCCCATCCCTAACACCCAATGCCCAATCACTGCTGCAATATCTTGAACGTAGCGGAAGAAATAAAGCAGTCATACAGGAGGTACAACCTAACTTTAAAGTCAAGGGTCAGCGATTCAGTTCGGAGGAATTAAAGCGACTATTTAATGAGCTAGTCGAGAGTGGTCTGGCCGTCTGGACAGATGCTAATACCATCGAAATTAGCCATTGAGCAGACAGACGGACAGAACGGACAGAAGTAGACAGAATCCTTGTACAGCAGGGGACAGAGCAGACAGAGGAGGAGACAGCCAGAAGACAGCAGACAGGATAAAACATTTTCCCAAAATTGGGAATAATTCATCAGTATTCTGGGTAATCGAACTTCTTGTTAAATTAAACTATAAACCTATGATTCAAGAACAACGCATTAATTCTGCTGCAACCGAAACACGATTTACTCCGCTCAAGCTTACCAGCCAGGAATGCCTAAATTTAGTAATTAAGCTACGAATAGATTTTAACCAGACTCAGATAATAGAGCGAGTTTGGGGGGTAAAGAAGGATGGTTCAGATGCTTGGAATAAAGCTTATGCGGAGTACAAGGATGTAATCGAAACCCTAGAATAGACCAAAAACATTTTCCCAAAATTGGGAATAATTCACCAACCATCTGGGTAATCCTGGATGGTTTTCTGGTTTACTAGAAGATAAGCAAATGGGTGTTCACCATGATTGATTTACTATCCGAGGATTTAAAGCACTCCGAGAGATACAAGGGCTGTAGTATTGATGTTTGGCGTGATGATAGGCGCAGATGTTACTTGGCTGAATTATATGCCCCGGTACGCAATAGAATGGTGATGCAACAAAGGCAAGCCTTCTCAGATATTGAATCGGCTGTAGCTTACATGAAAGAACAGATCGATAAATACTATTCGCAAGGTTGGTACAAAGATTGCATCATTGACGTGTGGTTTGATCCATACTTGTACTGCTACTGGGCTGAATTGTATGTACCTGTGCAGTCAGAAATGGTGTCACAAGAAAAGCAGACATTCTCAGATATTCAATCAGCCCTAGCTTACATGAGGGCGCAAATCGATAAATATTACTTGAATCAGGTGCAAAAATAGTGATTTTCACCCAGCCAAAAAGAGTAAAACTTGTTAGAAATATGAAATTCTCAGATTTACAGCGCGGTGATTTCTAAAGTTTTCCAAACGGCGAAGACACCTACAAAAAAGTAGGGGATACACAAGCAATGCCCATGTGTAGCCGTATGAGCCACTTAGCAGAAGTTAGCTTAGAAACTGAAGTCATTGGCATAGAACCAAGCGCTTACTCGCGCTCTAGAGAGGAAAATATGCCTGACTTTGAAGGGCTAACCTGGGAGCTTCAATGCCTTATGGCAGAAATGGGACAGTAGATTATCTGTAGTGATCTGTTTGACAAGCTTTTTTAGTTTTGCGAACTGTGGTCAAAAATTATGCAAGCGGTATTGCCTGAAACGGAACTGATTTTAATTCAAATTGCAGAAAAACACTATCCGCACACACACTTTAGGATAATCCCCGAATTTAATTTTAAAGTAGATAATTGGATAGAAATGAATTTTGTGGCATACCTTAGTGAATCTACTTCTGAGGATAGGCCACACAGTAATCCATTTCACAAATATTATCGAAGAGATAGATTTGATTTTAATCTAGCTTTTGCATTGAAAGATACTCGTTTATTTTTATCCGGTGATTGGCACGAAGTCACTCTTACGCTGCATTATAGTTTGGCTGGCGGCTGTTCGTGGTGGGATGAAGGGGTTCGGATCGCTCGTCCTCGTCCTCATGGCGATAAGTTAGAAGCGATCGCGCAAGAGATGTATCCTTTATTGAGACAAGGTGATAAATTTACAATTGCTTAGAGTAGCAGGTAAATAACCTTAATCAGGTTTGGGCGCATTTACATCAGGGTAGAGAGCGCGATATTGTGACCACTGCTGCCGATAAAACTCTATCCCAGGCTGAGTAATAACCAGTTTGGTTAAGTGCTTACCATCTTTCCAGTAGCCAACTTCTTTCACTAAGCCGTTGTCTGTTCCCTGATAATCTCGCAGTCTTAACCAAGTCCACTGCCAACTAAACCCGGCGTAATCCCCAAAGTTTAAGGGACTATCTATTCCTAATTCACCTGCTTGATAGGCTGTAGCTAGTGCCTCCCACTGCCTTGGTTTTAACTGCCCTTTGGGTGGTTTTTTAGGTGCTGATTCACCCAAACCAGCACGAGCTACAGCACGTCCAGTTGTGGTGAGCTTGATAGAAATTAGTTCGCCGTCATAATAATTACATTCAATTAACTTGTGTCGTTCCAAAACTTGGAGAGTTGAACCCAGTCCCTGGTCAACGACACCAGATTGGGATAGCAGCTTATGCAATAAAGTTTCATAGCTTGTGGGTTCAAAATAATATTGCAGATTACGCCATACGGATGCTTTCTCTCTGATTGAACCTAATCGCCAACCTTCTTTTTGTGCTGCCTCCACCGACTGGTCAGTACGGTAAATGGCAGTGAGTGTGGCTTGCTGCCGTTCATTGAGTTTTTCCCACAGATGAAGGTGTTTACTCATCACTCATATCCCAGAGCATTCTTAAAGATCATCGCCTTACCATCTGCCGACCCATTTTCAGTCCAATATCAAGTTATCCTTTTAATGTCCGTGTGCAAAAATAGTGATTTTCAACCAAATAAAAAGAGTAAGACTTTTAGAATCCATGAAATTCTCTTCTTTACATCGCGGCGATTTCTAAAGTTTTCCGAACGGCGAATATACCTACAAAAAAGTAGGGGATACACAAGCGTATCCTATGTGCAGCCGAATGAACCACTTAGCAGAAGTTAGCACAGAAACCTCAGTCATCGGCGTAAAGCCAAGCGCTTACTCCCGTGATAGAGAGGAAAATATGCCCGACTTTGAAGGGCTAACCTGGGAACTCCAATACCAGATGGCAGAAATGGGAATTCAATAAAACTATTCAATTTACTTGGTTCTTGCTCCCGCCCAGGAATGAGAGATAAAGGTAGTTCATTCTGCTGGTGGCGCTTTTGCAGTACCTTAGTTCAATAAGAAGCTGGCTCAAAATAAAGACAATTGTCCTGGCGATACATTTCCCCTGCGTCGCGTATGAAAACTCAGGTGGCAAGCTGTGCATAAGGCATATAAGTTTTCTCGACGATTATCTTCTGGCAGAAAATTTTTATGATGAACTGTTAATGTTAGCGCCATTCTAAGAGAACGGGAAAGTTCGGACGTATTATCACCGGGACGAATGCACTGTAAGCCACACTTAGAGCAACGCCACCCTACAGATTCTTTGACATCAAGAGCGATATCTGACCAATTTTCTGGATAACGTGACTGAGATTTTTGGGGCATTTCCTGATTCTAAAAATGCGTTGCAATTTAATTATCAGTTCAAGAATATGATTAATCTACTATAAATGAAGTTCAACATAGTTAGGGGTGGGCTATGTGGTTTTGGGAAAAGGAATCGGTTGAGTACGAGGTATTTAAAAAATACGAACCAGCGCTGATAACTATCGGTGTAAATTTTGCTCCCTGCCGAAGTCCAAGATGCTCTTGAAGGTTGTTCTTTAGACTTAGAGGATGCCTTGCGGAGTGCAATTGAATATGCTCTGTGGTTGAGCGAACACGATAAAGAGATTTTCCCCAATGCTTTATTAATTCGTGCGCTACAGGATAATTGGAAGCCGAAAGCATGGCGTGATGAATATTTAGAAAGGGAGATGTTCTCTTCACCTGGGCAACGTTGGTGGAATGCGGCAGAAAAAATGTGGGGACGCGATATGCGGAATCAATTGGTTGTTGATGTATTTTTTGACGGAGGTGGAGAATTTATCAAATTCAGCAACGGTAAAGAGATAAGAGTAAAAACTGCATGGGTATGGGGATGGGAACGATTGCTTGAATATGCCAGCCCAATATCTGTTTATCGATAATTGTAGCGACCTGCAATACTAATCGCTCAAACCTGCTTTTCCTCTGTTTGAGCCAGGATTAAATGCAACTAGAAATTTTTAAACAATCTTAAAATCTTTCCATCCCCAGGCAAGCCCATGCCTACTAATCAAGAATTCTTTTCCGATTTTCTCTCGTATTCTGTTGCATTCAGCTAAAAGCTGTCGATAATCATCAGGGTAAATATCTGCATAACTTCTAGCGCGGGTCAGCAATTGACGCTGATTTTTTCGCCATTCCCAAGGTTGATACCACCATGAAGGGTAGAAGTCTGCCTGTGGAGTAATCACCGCATAATCACGCCCCTTTTGGATGTCCTCTAGATCCCATGCTGGAAGATATGCAAGTAAATCAGTCTCTGCCCACCATTCTTCGATAATTGCTGTACCATCATCATCGCGCGTACCGATTCGCTTTCTGGCTTTGATGCGAATTTTTGCATTCCTTGCAATCACGGCGTAATCTTCCAGTCTTGTTGCTAGTGGATTGAACTCGATCAACATAATTTAATTCTCTGCTACCTCAGCACCTATAAAACTCAAATTGTGGTTGTAAAGTTATTGAAATCAACGATACTAGGTTAATCAAGAATATCAAAGGTCAAGAAAATTCCCTTATTTTTTGTCTCTACTAAAAGTAATGTATCAATGAAGTTCCCTGATAAAGGCATCAATCGCCTTAAGAGCCACTGACTACCGCCCCCTTTTTACGTAACCGCGAAACCACTTATATTAAATAATACTTTCAACTCCCTCCGGTTCATCACTATTCACTCGGTGGCGAGGTAGTCATCACTTGTATAACCGTATCATCATGACCGAAGCGTGCTTCTGACCAAGTAGAATAACGCTGCATTCTTCCATGATGAGGCCCGCCCAAAACCATTGTTTCAAAAAGTAAGGGGGGGTCTCCAAAAGTTAGATCAAACCCAGAAAAAGTAGTTGAAATTTTGGAAGAGCCAACTGTAGTCTCGGCAACTAGATGTTTTGCTGAATCTTGTGCTGAGTGTAAATAATCTTGCCATTCTGACAATGAATTAACAGCAACAGGTGTATGTCCTACGAGTTTGTAATAACGCATGATTGACAACGATTAAATAATCTTTTGGTTTTGATATGACAGCTTAGGCGCAAGCCTTGAAAAAAGATACCAGCCGCCACACAGCAGCTCTTTCTCTGGTTCAACCTAATAGCCAAGCTTCTTTTAGTATTGTAGGTCGCTGGCGAAGCTGTCACCAAGCGCAAACTAAACAATTTAGTTTAAATATCAAGCATCACCATCCAAAGCCCTTAAATAGATACAGTTAAGATTTTAAACAACCAGTCTTCTAGAGGTACGCCGAATTCTTCTGGAATAAGTTTTTGTATCTTGGTGTATTCAACCTGATTCCAATTTTTTGGATTAAATATACTGTGCGGAACTTCTACATCAACTAATTGTGGATTTTCCATAACACGACACCACATTCTGGCTCGATAATCAATTGTTAGGTTCCCACTCGGCAACTCAATCCAATAATGCGGTGACACTTGACCATGCCCAATCCATTGGAATGAACCGCACCAAATTATATGTTCAATACCCTTATTAAATAAAAGAGTAGAGAGAACTTTACTATGCCCATCACACTCCGTTGGAGAATTATCCCAAACATGTAATTCCGCACGTAGCTGGTCAATAAAATCATTATTCATGACAAGCATATTTCTTCTCCAATAGTGCTTTCACTTTGCGAACCGTATTGATTGCCACATCAGCTTGTGTTGCTCTTTGACGCAACGATAATCTCTACAAAATTTCCTTTTTTGTCACATTGCCAGTGCGAAAGATTATAGGATACTTGGGAAAGCTCAGTACATACGATTTTTTCGCCATCAGGCATAATTAGCCAGTAAATATCGGCCCCGCCCGCTTCAATATCCACTTGCCGAAGGGATGCCCCAATCAAAGAAGCTTTTTTTTCTAATTCAAAAAATTCTTCATCCATTATTCAATTTTTCCTTTTCGTTACAGATTAGCTCTAATGCATCTGATTTCATCCTACTAACCTTGAGAATTATCTAGACTGAGTTTCGTTTTATAGGTAACTTGACAAGTTCCGTAAAAATATCTTATCAAACAGATTTAATTACCAGTTATTCAATAATATTATGAATTTTTATTTATCCTTATTGAGCATACCCGTTAATAACTCCGACATCTCCCACAGGTCTTTATTCCGATTGTCATCAGAAATCATCAACGTGCGCGGGTCAGCATTTAGGCTCAATTTCTGCACCTTTCGGATATTCCCATCAGTGACATCAAGCGCCGCCTTCGGGAGCCTTTAGCCTTACCCTGTGCGGTGACATTTTCCTTATCCGGGAAGGAATGATATCAATCGTGATATCAATGCTCCACAAAGAGCGATGGCGTAACCGCCCATCTACGGTGGCATCGCTTCACCCCCTAGACGGGACTCTCCTGATTTCGCTTAGGGCAAAACCGCAATCTCCAGACCAAAAGCAGCATTATTACTTAGTCAAATCGTCAGCCCTTACACTGCCATCTAATTTAATTTCTCTTCATCACCCTCAATCAATGTCAATCAACTGACAATAACTCGCCCATTCCCCACTCCCCCCCTTGTTGCAAAATAGTGCGACAATAGACCTTTTCGCACCACTGGCAGTAATAAACACGCTCTTAACAACTAAGATGTTGAAATAGCGTTAAACTGACGCTGCCCCTGTGCTGCTGACTAACCAATGACACAGATCCACCCTGAAAATCTGAGTGTTCTAGAAAACTCGCTCTCTTTGGCGATCGGAGAGGACTTTTCTTTAGAAAATGACCCCGATGTGATTCAGCAGCTGATTGGGGATAAGCGATCGCCCAACACCAAGCGCGAATACCAGAAAGACCTGAAAGATTTCTTCTTATTTGTCGTTAAAAAAGAACCCAGCCGCGACTTAGTTCTAGAGTTTCTGCACCTAGAACAGCGTCACGCCGTTGCTGTGGTTTTGAAGTACAAAGCGCACCTGATTAAGAAAAAACTAGCAGAAGCTACGGTGAATCGTCGCCTTAGTGCTATCAAGTCAATGGTTGAGATGGGGCGACGGCTGGGTGTCTGCAATTTCTCCCTAGATGATGTCAAAGGTGAAAAGGTTGAAACCTACCGTGACACTATGGGCATTCCAGCCGAGGACTATGCCCTAGTCATAGCTTTAGTTGACCGCAGTACCCTTAAGGGCAAGCGCGATTATGCCATTATGCGGTTACTTTGGGATAATGGCTTGCGTCGTCAGGAGATAGTCAATCTAAATGTGCATGACTTCAACGCCTTGGAAAAAACTCTTGCAATCCTGGGTAAAGGCAAGGGTAGCCAGAAGGAAGTTCTTGACCTATCGGACAGAACCACCGACGCAATCGCCAGTTGGATTAAAGCGAGTAAGAAAAAACGTGGTGATAACCCGCTTTTTACAGTGCTGGCCTATCACAAAAATGGAGCAAGACTAACAGGGGAGGCAATCAGGCGATTGGTGGATGGGCTATGTAAGCAAGCTGGAATTACTAAGAAGATGTCACCGCATCGTGTCCGCCACAGTGCGATTACTACAGTATTGGATCTCAATAATGGTAACTACCGCGCTACCCAGCGTTTCAGCAGACACGCCCAGGTGCAGACGGTGTTGAAATATGATGATAACCGCCAGCGCTTGCAAAAGCAGATGAGCGATTCAATATCAGAACTTATCTAGAAAAAACTTAAAATATTGAATAGCTGGATTTAGATATTGTTAATTTGCAAATTGTGGGGATTTTTAAGGATAAAATGATTTTCAACTTTTACGATCATCACCTGTGTAGCGACTTGGTAAACGTTCCTGATAGGCTTTGATACCTAAGAGGTCGAACAAAAAAACAGGAAATTATACTCATGTTGTCGATTCAAAACTTAGGAGTAAGTGTAGAAGAGTATTTGGATGGATTGGCAGCCGGTATTGACCTTTTGGAATTGAAGCGGTTAGAAGCAAAGGGAATTCCAACAAATCTGGCTCTAGAAGTTATGGCGATTGTACCAAAGGTAATCAATGGCACGGCTACTCTTGAAGAAATTGTTAGAGGGCTAATGATTCTAACACCATCGCTTAGGCAACAAATTGAAGAGTTCGTAATTAGCGATTAATGACTTTATTAGCGGAAAAACATCCTGCTCTATTTAGTAATTATTAATACTTAATGACCAAAGATTCGGTAAACCTACAACAACTAAATAAAAGTAAGCAACATCCTCTGACTAAGCTTGTTAAGACACTCTCTGCATTTGACCCTGCCGACTTACTAACAGTTGTTGCAGGATTGCAGTTAATGCCAGAAAATGCTGATAGAAGCGTCCGTCTTGAATTTCTCGCTCACGTAGTTGCTTCAATAAATAGCAAAGGCTTTGGCTCTAAACCAAAGGTTAATCTTAAGCAAATTGAAAAAATTTGCAAGTGCGATTCACCAGGTATAGAGCAAATAGTTTGGATGGAAGACCCGTTTAATAATCCTTTTACTGAAGCTTTCACATTTCATGGCGGCTCCTACATTGTATTCCCCGGAATCGCCGAGGAGCCTACTTTTATTTTGCGACATCTTGCTAAGGCAATTTTTCTAAAACCTGAACTATTTCCAAGTCAGCAATTTCAAACAGAGGCTCATGATATTCTCTTAGCAGTTTTAGCTTTGAGTAATGAGATTGCCAAACGCGCTGGACTTGAAAGAGGAGTCAAACCAATCTCAGCGCCAAGAGACAATGTTTTTATCCCAAATTATGAACACTTGACGAAGTTGAAACAAGCTGTATCTTTCAACAGGTCAGAGTTAATTGATTTATTCGCTAGGCATGGCGTGTATTTTTTTTCAATAGAAAATTTAATATTGCCATTAGGTAATCTTTTAATTGATAACTACCAAATTAATAATGGTGAACTTTTAGCACGTCCAATTGTTCAAACTGGCGACAGATATATTGTTGCATCTCCAAGTATGCTGTTAACTGTGGCACGGAATGAGTTAATTCGCCTTGCGATTGAATATGGAGTAAAAGATGAACTTGTCGAGCGTTATAGTGCTGCTGTAAAGAACACAGTAATAGAGTCATTGGGATATATAAATAATCGTATTACTTCAGTTCCAAGACCTAATCCCCCTGATATCCCTTACTTCTTTGATGCCTTTTTCGGGTTCGATACAGACAAAGCAGCTTACGTAGCTCTAGTTCCTGACTCTTTAGCAGAGTATAATCCTCAAGAACCTTTTGGGTGCTGGCATTTAGATGATATAGGTGTGAAACTAGAAACGCGAGTCAAAGAGATATACGACTACGTTTGTACCAACTTGCCAGGTGTCAATGAAGTCTTGTTCCTACTAATAATTCAAGGTGTAGGGCGTTCGCAGATGCTTGGTTTCAACAAGCCACCAGAAATCGAGCCATTACTTCTGATAGGTTTATCAGCAGGGGACTTGGAGACAATCACTCTTTTAGAGGGTGGTAATTCTCTTGTTCTATGGAAGTACGCTGGGGCATCTTGGCGACTAAAACAACAGGCAGAAGTTAAGTCTTTCAGTGAACTAGACAAATTCTCTTTTTATAAAGACAATGGTTACACCTTCTACGCATCTGATAATAATCGCCCCAATCTCATTGCGTTCGCTCCAGATGGAGCAGGAGCTTTACGTCAGAAAGTACTACGTCAACGTGATTTTCATGCAGTAACTTCATATAAATCTAATTCTTTAAAAGAAGTTACATCTCGATTTAGTACACGCGAGATTCCCATCTATTTTCCGAAAAGTATTTTAAGTAGAGTACCTCAACTGCCAGCTTTAGTTGTTGAGGGATTAGCCTTACCAATTTGGATTATCGGCTCTGAGTTAGAGGACGAAAATCAACAAAATTTACGCGGTTTATATAGTGAATTTGTAGAAACTATTGCCTACTGGTTATGGCAATTTACACCCTCACTTAGTCCAATTATACAATCTCTTGCTCCAGAATATAGTGTAATAATCATTCGACTATTTTTACCGAAAGATAAGGCTTGGGAACACATTACAGAACCACAAGAAATATCAGATGAAATGCTAGTTGAGCTAAAAACAGATTCAGCAGGTGGAATTCTGGATGTAACTATATCATCAGCTATATCAGCACTGCTTGAAAGCAAGGATAATAATGGCGAAAGGCGAATGATGCAGCGCATTTTAGTTGGATTTAGAGAGCTAATATTTGAGGAAGAACGTGAAAAATTGTCCAATCAAATTATTTCTCAAATTATTGATAACCATGCTCCACTAGGCATTAAAAAGAAAATTTTCTTTTTGAGTCTTGATACTAACCCTGAACTTGATAACGCTGGGCTGTTGCCATATCGAAAAGTACAAGCAGCGGATGAAGATGAACTTTTGGACGAGCTTGGTAATTATTTAAGTTCAGTTAAAAACCTCAAGGAAGGTGCAATTCCTGATGATAAGCGAACAGAAGTCTTACAGGAAACTGTCGGTTTTTTCTACCAAGAACTGGAAAAACTTGTAGCATCACTCGACCCGAAAGGGCTTTTGGAATATCTAATTGCTTATCACGAAGCAATTGTGTATGAAACTGAACATCATCGCTTAACTATCCCAACGCGGCTGGCTTGTTTTAGCTTTGAATCAGAAATGGTAGAGAAATTAAACAAGGAGTTTCCAGAACGGCAAAAAGCAGCATTAGCAAGCCGCTTTATTATTGAGTACGTTGCTACTCGACCACCAGATGGTATAAGACCATTCAGTTTAAGTGCCTATGACCGCCTCCAAGCTCTGGCATCCGAAATCGTTACTTTTGGATTTGAAAGTGACCTCATTAACTTTTCATTAGCTGATTTAAAACTAGAAATGCTCCTGTCTGGAAGATTGGGAACAGACAGAGATCAGTACGAAAAAGCACGAGATGCTTATATGTCTATTTTTACAGGGGGCGAAATTGTCCGAGCTACACGCAGGTTTGGGCATTATTGGAGAAAACCAAAAACTGCCACTGAAAAATCAGCCCTTGTAGCTCAATTTGATGCTGCTGCCACGATTGAATTTGGTTATTCAATTACGGAGCTACTGGAGTTTTTTGGTGCAGCTATGGATATCGGTAGAGATATTCATCCAAGTGTAGCCTGTCTTCCCTTGAGAGAATTAATTGTGCGTCTAGCTAATCAACTAGGTTGGACACCAGAACGAGTTAGTCAAGCCCTTGAACTGCTATCGCTAAAACCACGTTCTGATTTTCTTAAGCCAGACTCACCGTATAAGCCAGCAGATGTTTTTCCGTGGAAGTTTAACCGTCCACTTTCTTATCTGCGTCGCCCCTTTTTACACCGTAAGCGCAATGGCGAGGTAGAGATTCTTTGGGGAATTCGTCATCTAAATGCTGTAAGTCAGTATCTTGTTTACCTTTGCCTGAATGGGCGACTTAAAGCAACAAGCAAACAGATGAAGCAAGTCATGGGTGAATTGAGGAATATAGAAGGTGAGGAATTTAATGACCAAGTAGCAGATTTACTGGAGCAAAATATAGCATTGATTGTCGAGCGGCGTGTTAAGAAAATTGGCAACCTTAAAATAAAAGGAGAAAAAGGCATTTTAGGGGATATTGACGTTTTGGCTGCTGATTCTCGCAGGAAATGTTTAATAGTAATTGAGTGCAAAAACTTTGCGCTTGCCCGCGCACCTCATGAAATGGCGAATGAACTAACTGAGTTACTTAAAGGCAGTGGAAAAGAAAAGTCTGCTGTTCAGCATCATCAAGAGCGAATAAATTGGGTGTGCAGTCATTTACAGGAAGTTTTGACGTGGTTAAGGTTAGAACCAACAGCAGACTGGAAAGTTGAGCCGCTAATCGTAACAGACTATGAGTTAGCCACACCGCACCTTTGGGCATCAGCAATTCCTGTGGTTTCATTAGTGGAACTGTCTAAGAATCTGTTGCAATAGTTTGCGAAGCGCCAACTTTTATTGTTTTTCTTACCTTAAAAAGATAATGGAATCGAGACAATGGCGTTACCCAATTCCTTTGGCTCCAGCTTATACAATCCACCCCCATACACACGACCCTCACCCATCAGCATTTCATCAGAAATCTCATTCAAAGCCTGCCACACTTGCTTTATTTTTTCCGGGTTTTGTGAAAGTGCTTTATCCAAGATAGGTTTGGGATACAACATCAAGTAAACATTAGTAGCTGTTGCTTGGGAGTGATTGAGAATGAAGCGGAAGGGTCTGCCTCTTTTGGTATCTTGACGACCCATATAGGTACAGAGGAATGGGGAGGGTGAACGATTCTCCTGTGAATACCAGGGAGAGCGATGTCCGCACAAATAGCGATCGCTAATTCCATTCTCTACTCCGATCTGGAGATATTGCCAAAGCATCGGATACTTTGCTTTCACCTCAGATAAAGGCAAATGGCAGTCCAGCAAAAATAGCTGCTGTGACAAAATGGGATTACCCACGTTATCAGCTTCAATTTCATCAACTAATAAATAGCGGGGACTAGGTAGAATCGGCTTGAAGAACTCTGTTGGAATTTGATACGCAGTAACTTGCTCCTTTGTGAGAACAAAGAAATTATTAGCTCCGGTAGCTAGCCCTCGTTTGATAGTAAATAAATCTTTTAGCTGAAATTGCTGAAAATTTGAACTTGTTTTATTTGAGACATTTCCAATCTTTATCCATTTGGTTTGATCGCATAACACCTCTACAGAAATATGCTGACTTTCGTCAGGTTCTGTCAGACTACCGCCATAGCTGAACTCAACATGATGGTTAGCTGGTGGCAAAGCATTCTTAAACCAAACAACGGCACTAGATACTAATGCATCTTCAAATTGGACATCATTTGGATGAAACCGATGAACGCGCAGCAATGTAACCTGATTTAACAGATACTCCTTAACTTGCTGCCCGTAATTTACGTCCATAAATCCACTGGGTATTAGCCAACCAGCCAAGCAATTCTCAGCCATCCATGCATCCGAAATACTCAAAAAATGGCAGTAAAGGCTAGCTAATTTGCTGAGTTTTATTCCTGTTATCTGAATAGTTTTACTTTGTAATCGCTGCTTTTCAACTCGGCTCAAATGATGATGTCGTACATAAGGTGGATTGCAAATGAGTAAGTTAGCTTTTTTATAATCAGAGTTTGGTAGTGTTGCTTGGGTAAAGTCAGTAATATTCAACTTTAGTGGTGTGTCACGCCAAAGCGAAATCGCCTCCAAACCGTAGTGTGCATCAATTTCGTAACCTACTGCTTCTGCAATTTGTGATATAGGAAATACCTGTAATAATGCCGAGTAGAAAGAACCTGTGCCAAAAGCTGGGTCAAGAAAACGGATTTTGAGATTAGTAGGAAATAACTCAAATGCATATTTCAAAATGTCGTATGCCAAATCTGTTGGTGTGGCAAACTGTCCGAGTTTGTTACGCTCGATTTGGGTTTTGGCTTCATCTAGTTGTAATTGACGCAACGCCCTGGTTTGTTCTGTAGCTTTCGTTATATTCATATTCCAAATAATGCTAGGTCGTCGATGCGATGTTCCCACAACCAGTCAATTCCTTCAGCAGCTTCATAGCCCAAGTAGCCGCTATCAAAATAACCGCAAAGGAACAGGACAAAACGAACTTGATTACCGTAGTTACTCCTTAATTGAGCGATTTTAACGGCTTCCTCTTTGCGTCGTTTGTTGGGATTGGTAAAATCTCCAGCTGATTTAGCTTCAATCAGTAGAGGTAAATCACCAAGTGTAGACTGGAGGGGCATAATCACAGCGTCAATGGGGATATTGACCTGTTTACTGCCAGACTGCAAGTTCACTGGAATATTGAGTCGAAATGAGAAAGTCCCTAGCTGCATTGTCTCAAATCTCAATCCGGCTCCTCCCCTTACGTAAGTGTAGCCCCGCTCCTCCAAGTGTTGTCTGATTGTCGCAAGCTGTCTCTGCTCTTGAGCGTTGCGAATTATTGGATCAGCCAGCGCACCACAAAATCGGTCTGCAACAATTGTTGCCGCTCTGTGGATTTGTGTATCAGTCGGTTCTAGCATTGTATCCAACCAAGGGAAGATGTCTTTATCAATTAGTCGTGCAAGTACTTGAGCGATTTTTTCCAGTTCCGCATCTAGCATTGTACTGTTCATCTTTGGTGGGATGCGCTGATCAACTTCCATATTTTTTATCAGGTTGGGCGACACCCCAGCTAATCCGATAAGGCGATCGCGGGCAATCGGTGGTGCTGTTGCCATCCGCAGTATAGGAAGAACCGATGGATGTTGGTGTAACACGGTAGGCATGATGTTAGTCAGATTGGCTGTCCAAACCAGTGCCGATTCAACTTGTTGCGTTGTAGCAATGCGAGTATCCCGGTAAGCTCTGGGAGCAAATTGCATGAACCAACTGTTGTAAAAGTCTACCGACTGGGCAATATCTTGTTTCCACAGGTGCGGTTTATCAGCATTTACTGGCACTATATCACCTCAATCTGATTTATAATTTCGCCTTGGCGTAAATTCGTCAATTAGTAAATCTATATTTTCACCTTGCTGCCATTTCACCCAGACGGACATGAGAAAATCTACCAATTCGCTTTTATCAATCTCTACGCCACGCCTTTTGAGTTTAAGTAACTCTTCCTCTACATCTAAATCTGTTGAGCGTTTCACATAATAGGTGCGCCCAATCCAAGCATCATCAGACCGTTTTCCAGTTGCAGGTCTGCCACGTTTGCTCTTTTCAGAAGGAGTTGGTGCTGGTGTAGGTGGTGTTGAAGTTTGTGTCACGTTACTCTCTGTGGTTGGCTCAGTCGGAAGTTCTGGCTCAATTTGTGCTTCCTCTTTGGTTTCAAATAACTTTTTAAAAGGGCTAGGTTTAGGGTTGCTCATGACAATATCTCCTTACCCACCTCTTGATACTCTCGCCATGCTATTTTGCTGCTGCGGTCTTTAACTTGATAAACTGGCAGCCCCTCCAGTGCCGCTTTTTCATAAACAGCAAATCGTTTAATCCCATGTTGAAATAGTGGTATTCCCTCTGCCTCCAATGCGTCCCGTGCTTGCTGTCCGGTTAAGCGGGGGGCTGGGGGAATGATTGTGAGCAACACACGATAGCGATCGCTGCCTAATGATTTAAGTGCGCCTACAGTCTGCAACAGTGCATCCATCGCTAAAGCATCAGGGGTAGTAGGCAAGATTAATAAATTACACCCATCAGCGAGTGCTTCTAAATCTTCGTGGCTTGGCCTAGCTGCTGTGTCAATAACCACATGGTCAAAATTACGGCTGTGCATAGGAGCTTGTAGTAAATCTACAACTTTAAAAGGTAATGCTCCTCGCTTTGCCCATCCTGTAGCACTGTGGTTTGGGTCGCCATCAACCAACAAGGTGCTGCCATGCTGAGATAGAAAGCAAGCAATATGGATGGCGCAAGTCGTCTTAGCTACGCCCCCCTTGAAACTAGCAAGGGTGATTATCACTCTGTGTACTCCAGTAAATGCTGCTAGTTTACTCTTAAAATGGCGAAAATTTGTATTTCTTCATTTCTAGAATGTTAGCTTGGCAAAAATACAAAATTTCGCCAATTCAAAATAAAAGCAGCACATCTTACCACCATTATTTCACGACTCAAAGATGCGATCGCAACCTCATCACATTACTGGTTAACCATCTATTAACCTTTTACTGGATGCAGAGAATTGGCTTCTATGTCATGCTAGAAAACGAGAGTTAAAGGAGTGAGTATTTTTGTTGTTAGTATTGACAGGCTTTCCCCTTTTGGTATCTACAGACTTTTCTCCAAAATTTAAATCTCTACACACGAATATTTTTGGAGATAATCAATGTCAATTTATGTAGGCAACCTTTCTTACGAAGTTAAGGAAGATGATATTAAGGGTGTTTTTGCTGAATATGGTACTGTAAAGCGTGTTCAACTACCTACTGACCGTGAAACAGGACAAGCACGCGGTTTTGGTTTTGTAGAAATGGGAACAGATGCAGAAGAAGCAGCTGCCATTGAGGGTCTTGATGGTGCTGAGTGGATGGGTCGTAACCTGAAAGTTAACAAAGCCAAGCCCAGAGAAGACAGAGGTTCGTCTGGTGGTAATCGGGGGGGATACGATGGGGGCGGTGGACGTAACCGCTACTAAGCTTTGAAACCGGAAAGAAAGAGAGAGCGAATTTTCTCTTTAGACAAAGAGTCTGCCTTTTTTACACTTTAGTTAACTGGGCGGCTTACCACTATCAGCCATTAAGTAAGTCAATTTAGCAGGAGAGATAATGACCCAAATAATAGTGGGTGACAATGAACACATTGAGTCAGCCTTACGCCGATTTAAGCGAGAAGTTTCCAAGGCTGGGATTTTTCCAGATATGAGGAAGCATCGTCACTTTGAAACGCCTATTGAAAAACGCAAGCGTAAAGAAATTGCCAAGCACAGGCAGAGTAAAAGAAGTTTCCGCAATTGAGAACTGACATAGATATAGCGGTATGCCCTCATAAACACTATGAGGGTTTTCTTTATGGAATTTAGCAGCAATAAGCAAAAATTAAGCAATGGTAGTTCTTACTGACTTCAAAGCTTTATCTATAAAGGATTACAGTCACCATTGTCTCGCACTGTTCTTGCTCCCGTCGCGGCTCACTGCGGCGATCGCCATTCGTCATATCAATATATAGTTGCGCTACAGATAAGGGCTAAAACGTTGAATCAGAGCCTCAAACTCTTCTCGATTCATTGTGATGTCCCCGTAATTTGAGATGATTGGGTTATGCGGTAATTTCATGTTTTCTGCCATTGTATTGATTAAATATTGAACGATGGGATGAATAACCAAATTCATCTGAGCGTTCTTCATATTGTTGAATCCAATTCTGTAGAAACTCGAATGTTTGTGCCTGCTCCTCGGTTGATTTGAATTTGTGCGGCTCCCAAGGTCGATTGCGGTTATTTTCAAGACACTTACTAATGCCGGGATTTAGGAAATAAATTTCAGTTGAGAATTGGATAGCAGCTTTGATTAGCGTACTGTAGCAGCCTTCAATTATCCAAGAAATATTATTTTCTATAAAGTCTTGTAGATCCTTTGCTGAATCCTTTTGAGTCCGCCGGATGGCAATTTGGTTTGGTTCCCAAACGATAGTATCGAGATCAAGAATTGGAATCCTGAAGTCTTTACCAAGTTTATTTGCAAGAGTGCTTTTTCCAGAACCGGAATTGCCAAATATTAAAATTCGATGCATTGTGGTGATTTAATTAAGGTGCAGCAGAGTTATTTCTCAATTTTCAAACAGCTAAAATTATTAATTCCGCTTTTTTAGTCAAACGTGTAATCGATGCCTCAAAGCCTTCTAGATTCATTGATGTCTACAGCTTACGCCTAACACTACCTCAGATGGTAGTGAGCCACGCTCATTTGATTGTTACCTCGCAAGATCCACTACCGCCATAAAAATACCCCCAGAATATGGGGGCGATTGATGTGGTTGATGTGCCTAAAAGGACACAATAGAATAATGAGAGTTCGCTATAAGGATTTCTGTATATATGCCCATCGTAGAATGAACTGTCGGTGGATGTCTTCGGTGATTACCGACTCTTCAAAATCGCTTCATAACAACTTATCAATTAGTTCCCTATTTACCCCGTTAGCTAGTACTTACTCCCGTTGAAAGCTTTTTCAAATCCTCAATCCGACAGCACCCCCGCTTCCATAGCTGTCTAGTAGTTTTATCTACAGGATGATAATAAGCCCAAATACTTGCATCTGAGGCTTGATACAATGATATAATAAAAACCTTTTGTATACCAAAGTTACCCGTACTTACTTCAATCTTTTCTTTTACAGTAAAAGTCTGTCCTGAACTATTAGTTGCTGTCTCTAATTTTTTATAAGCTGGTTTATTCCTTAATTGCGGTTGCTCTGTTTCTATCTCTGATTGCTCATGTTCAGCAGAGGTATTTTCAATCAAAGCAGTTGATGATGATGAATTAACTGCTGCGGCTTCGAGAGTTATCGGTAAAGCTAACTGTTCATTCTCTGCTTCTATTGTTTGAGGCACAGCGTCATAACTCAGGGCAGAGCTACTGTTTAATAAAGATACTTCAGTGCTTTGACTCTGGTTATTATTTACTTCTAATTCCGGCTCAACTGGCTGATTTTCTGTTGGTACGCTAATTGATGCTGATTCAGATTGTGCAGAGTTATTATCGTCAGTGGCAGTAGATTTTTGCTTGACGACACGCAAAATGGCAGATTTATTTGGCGCGGCATCTGATGGTAATGGTGAACTATTCGTCTTGGGGGATTTACGTTTAGGCATAATAAATTTTTGGCAGCAATGCACTCTGAAACGTTGATTAAATCAGTAATTAAGAAGGGAATGATTACAGTTTTCTGTCGGTTTAGCTTTCAGTTAACTCAGTAGTATATTCAGGCGTGTTGGTTGATATATCTGAAGTTGGAGATTGCTCACGCTCTTGTAATTTAATGCACTCCCCTGATTGAATTACTAAGCTAGTCCCGACACGTCGCACATTAAAATTCCAGAATTCCTTAATCGAATTTGATGGTAAAAATCCGATTAGTCTTAGTTGGAAATCTTTGGGTGGCTCAAAGTCTCTCTGAGGTTTTTGGTGAATTTTAACTTCTACTATCCCTTGTGCTAAGTCTTGATATACAACTAATCCTTGTACAGAAAAGTTATCAGCTACTAACTGCAATTCGCTTTTTACTGAGTCGGTATATTCTTTTTCGTTGCGAACATTTATCAAAGTCACACGAAGTAGGGTCGGAGAATCTTTGAATGGTGTTCTGGGGTAAACAGTCCACAGGTAATCAAGTGATAAATCAAGTTGAGATTGTTGAACTAATTTCGATGCTCTCTTAGCAAGGTTTGTCTCAAGCATTACACCGTCAGCAGTTATTAGTTGCCCTTGATAAATAAGCTCACTACTTGGAACATACTTCCCCCAGAGCCGACCAATTGCACGAGATTCTAGTGGCTCTGTCGGTCTGATCTGGTGATTATTAACTAATAACTGCTGTGTATCGTTCGTAATTGTCATGCGGACAAAGTTAAAATCTGTAATTTTTTGAATTGCTTTTATGATTGTAAACTGCGGCTCTCACTAAGATATTCTTCTTTCAATCTACTCCAAAAGCCTTAAGTATCTTTAATGGGAGCTTATACCCAAAGATGAACAAATGCCTTAGCATCCACGCTCTTCCTTTCATTGAACATGAATGCTTTCGACACATCTATTAACTTGCGCCAGCTTCAGCCGCCGCTACATCTGGTTTTACCTCCTTCGCCTTCTTTTCAAAAAGCTGAATTCCTGCGTCAACGATCTCAAACCCGTTCTCCGTTCGCACACCAAGCTTGCCCGATACAGCCCCAGCCCAGTCTGCGAATTCCGAGGCGCTAGTTTCAGCCTTTCGCCAGCTTTTGGCATTAACTTGAGCAGTGAAAACTATACCGTTCTGATCGGTCAACTCGATTGCAACTTTTTTATTTTCTGTTGGTGTGGCTGTTGGTAGTGAGCCGCTAAATTTTATTGTCACTTCGCTTTTGACTTCCATACCTTACCCCTGGCTCATCATCAATTTCATTTTTCCCGCTCCTGATTTTATCTTGGATTAGGTTGACGCAACCTGCGGGAACTACGGTTAATCTCTTTGATATCTAACGAAGTAAGCCTTGAGCATTCCCCTGGCAAGAGAACCAAGATTCAACATTAAATCTACAAAAATTTACCCCGTTTTTGACCCCTTGTTAAGAATTATTCCGAAAAGGCGAAAACGCCTATACCGTAATGCTTTCAGCTTTTGTAAATAAATCTTGTGAAAGATTACAATTGTGCTTTTATTTTGCTGTTTTGTGCATGACACCGAAAATCGCCCAAATTCTCGATTTTCACCAATTCTCACCAATTCTCACCAATTAAACTCAATATATCCCAATCCTAGAGAACGCAAATTCAAATTCATCCCTGATTTTTTTACCTCTTCAACATCTTCCAGTCACCAAATTCTCATTAGCTCAATAATTCCCAATAAATCCCAAAAGTCACCCGATTTATCCCCATATTTGCCAACGAGTTTTAAACACGCTTTAGAGTGCATAAGCTCTGTAATCCATCTTTTTTTGACGCACAGTACGCCATATTTGGCGGAAAGTTTTTGACAACCAAAAATGAAAAGCAGAAGCCGAAGCAACAGCCATCAAAAAAGACTACCAACAAACTACATAAGCACGACAGAAGCCGCCTAACAGTTAACAGCTACAACTGCGGCGGCTTATCGTTCAAATATTCTTCGCTCAATCTCCTCCAAAAATCGCATCCAATTCTTGAGACGAAGCCTGACCTTGAACTATTGAAGCAGGTCTGATTGAATCAGCCGCTTCCCCCTCAAGCTCAGGCTCGGATAAAACATTACTCTTGTAGCTTGGGGCATTGACAGTTACAACTGGTGCAGGCAACGCTGGCTGTGACAAGACAACGTAAACATCACTTATTACACAGGTTTTATGTAGTTTGTCAGTATTGAAATAGTAGTTCTAAATACCTTGCCCAACTGGTAGCTGTTGGGTAGCTCAACTGGTGACACACAGCTACCAGTTGAGCAGTAAAAAAGCGAGTTTTTGAAAATTTGATGATTCCCCAACTGGTAGCTATACAGTAGCCCTACTACTACCAGTTGAGCATAAGACATTTATCGAAAAATTCTGGCGTAATGCTTACTGAATATGACTTACAGCAAATTTTGAGCGCTGGATTCATTCTCAATAACTTCAAAATTATTGAGAACGCATAATACACTTGTGTTGCAACTATGCTTCAAAAAACTGCTCAATCGAGTAATTGCTTGAGCAAGCGAATCTGTAATTCTAACTGTGAGATAGAGTAAATCACAGCAGTCTTAAGAGTGTCGCTGTCAGTACCAATACGCTTCATGACAAATGGCCCCCAGCACATTCTCAAAGTACTCAAAACAATTTTAGTTAAACCTCTGCCCGACATTTTACGCTCTCGCTCTCGTAAAAATTGCAGCAACTGGCCATCGCTACTGTCGTGACTACGCTTAATCGAAAGCACTTCTAAATCAGGTTGCTCCATGTCCTGTATTCCTACCGAATTATAGGGGATTATGAGTAAGCCATCGTGTTGATTGATACCAAATTTCGATGACTGTCAAAATGCGCTGTAAACTACCCCTAAATACCCCTTTAGTGTACCAAACGACTGTCGTTTGACAGTCATTGTCCAAAAACCCGATGACTGTCAAACGACTGTCGTTATACCCCCTAAAGGTGCTTTTGGGCGTATTTTCGCACCAGGCAGTAAGCGCGATTTCTCCCCCAAAAGTGGATTTCAGGGTTTTGTATAAGTGATACCATACTCACTATGGTTTCATGCCCTGCGGGTGGCTGCGCCATCTCTCGCTGCGCTCGTGACATGAAACCGCCGTTCGCCCGAAGGGGTTTTTGAGTACTACAAAGTACTGCATTTGTAGCATAATTTTTTTATGTCGCCACTAACGATTCTCAGAATTGAGAAACTAAAAACATTCGGCAACGTTGCCGGGAGTGATGACCATGTTACCAGGAATAGAGAAACACCCAACGCAGATCCAACTAGAGAGAATCTCCGGTTGATTGGGGGAGAAGACGAACGCGCACTCGAAGAGATAGTTAAAGAAAAAATCTCTACCCTTAAGCATCGCCCTCGACATGATGCAGTGTTATGCACGGAAATGTTTCTCTCGGCATCACCTGAATATTTCCGTCCCGTTGATCCATCTCTGTCGGGGCAGTGGTCTGATTCACTGATGCAGCAATGGGCGATCGCATCTCGTGACTGGCTGGCTCAAAACTATGGGTCAAAGTGCGTCAGGGCAGAGCTTCACCTAGATGAAAGTACCCCACACATCCACGCTTACATCGTGCCACTGAATGAAAAAACTGGGAGAGTCAGTCATGACGCGATGTTTGGCGGTAGAGGTGGACAGGGAAGGATTAAGTTATCCAAACTCCAAGATAGTTATGCTGCTGCACTTGCTCCTTTGGGCATTGAACGAGGAGTCAAGGGCAGCAAGGCAACCCACACCAAAGTAAAGGAATATTACCAAGCGGTTAACAGTGAACCACTCACCGCAGTCATTACAAATAACCAATTAGCACCCACACCATTTGAATCAGCTAGGAGTTACGTTGCCAGGATTCAGTCAGATGACCAGTTCCAAGCGATTAATCACCAACTGGCTGACCGAAAGTTCATGGAACAGCGATTGGAGAGGGCAGAACAACGGGCGAGGGATAGCGAGAAGGAGCGACAGCAATTAGAAAAACGGGTGCGATCGTTAGAATCTCAGACCAATCAACTGCGCGACTTGCCCCTGGAGGATGTCGCCTGGGAGTTGGGGCTACACCATGATCTTGGAAAATGGAAGGGTCACGGACACATCATTAATATAGATGGGCCCAAATTCTACGACTTCGCCCCCGAACAACAGAAAGATGGCGGCGGTGCGATTGATTTGGTGATGCACGTTAACAACTGCAATCTGCGGCAGGCAGTCGTCTGGTTGCATGAGCGCTTTGGTGAGTCGGGGGCAGAACGGGCAGCGATCGCAAAAACTCGTCAAGTGGCTGCTGAGATTATCCAGTTAGAACCGCGAACCCCGTTTAAGCCACCCGTTGAGGATAAAGCAAAGTGGCAAGCAGTTCACAACTACCTGACCCAGAAACGGGGAATACCTGAAAATTTTGTGGAACTTCTGCATAAGAGGGGGTTAGTTTATGCTGATGACCAGCAAAACGCTGTGTTCGTCATGCGGAATCTATTAGAAGAACCCCAGGCAATAGGAGCATTCCTGCGGGGGACACGGGGCGAAAACAACACTTTCAAAGGTTACGAGAAAGGGACTAAGCGACGTGAGGGCTGGTTTCACTTCCGCTTAGGCGGACAGCCAACTTCACCTGTAGAGAAAGTGGTGCTTTTGAAATCGCCCATCGATGCCGTTTCTTTTGCCATATTGGAATATCAGCTTAGAGGCGACGTGCCACCCAATAGAACTTTGTATATGGCGGTAGATAATCCCAAAAGCTTACCAGTAGAGCAATTGCAGAATATTCCTAATGTACAAGTGGCATTTGACTCGGATGATTCTGGTAATGCAGCTGCACGAGTTGTTAAGGAACTACTGCCACAGTCCAAGCGGCTCAAATGCAAAGCTAATGATTGGAATCAGCAGCTACTCGATTATGGGCAGCAGTTAAGGCAACAGCATCAGCAACAGCAGGAGCAGGATGATGAATTGAGTCTTTAAGGGAGCCTGACTTCATGTAGTCGGTACAACGAGAATTCAGGCTTTATATTGGCATAATGCAAGAGTTGCTGTTACCAAGGGCATCACCGTGGTCGGGTAGCAGGACTATATCGCTATAATCCCGCCCCCTCAGAACCGGACTTGCGCCTTGCAACGCATCCGGCTCATGGCGGTTACGCCATCATGCGACTGAAAAAATTAAAGTGGGGTAACAGTGCGCTTTGTACATCTCACGCCGACCGCTCAACAGAAACATCCAACGCTGACCCAAGTCTTAAAAATAATAATTTTCATGTCCTTGCTAAAATTTTTACTCACAGTACTGAGCAGCCTGCTACTTCATCCTGATTACTGAATCGCTGTTTTAGAGCTTTTCAATAATGTAGCAATACGGTCTAGTTGCTCAATCAAGGCTTGTCGATTAGGCTGGGCTGGTACTCGGCGAACCTCTAATCGACGGGTATCGCCTGTTGTTTTATTACCTAAATGTTCAACATTCAACGCTTGGTAGTGTGGTGACTCTCTTTTACTCGCGTTTACAAGGTTTTGATCGAATACTTTATCCATCAGTTCGTCTGCTAGTTTTTCTACGTCCCAGCCTTCCTGATTAAACTTCTTAATCAGTTCTTCAAAATCAGTTTGTTTTGTTTTGGTGCTCTTACCTTTACCCGATGTGTCTTTAAGGTCTTTTGGAAAAGCTGAGTTAGCAGTATCTGGGTCAATGGATTCCCAATAAGCGGAATCTTTATAAAATTCTTGTATAAAGTTGGCTAAAACTTTTGCAGCTATTTTTGCATTCTCTTGCTCATTTTCTTGATAAGAGCCAAAAGCAGTTTTCTCATCAATGTTAATATGACCGCCACCAATGGTACTGTGCGCTTGTAATCCTATCGAATTAGCGATACCAAATATATAATCATCTATTAGATTTCCTACATGTCCACTATATAAGTCCCCTGCCTTAGCTTTTCCCGTAATGATTTCTACACATTTTTGATCTGGGGTAACCTTATATTCCCAATCCAATCCATGTTCTGTAGATTTAAACTTATAAGTCAAATGCAACATCTTATCCAGTGTAGACTCTTGGTCTGGAGTTATTCCATGCTGGCTCATAGCATTCTTCCAGTCCTGAGCTATTGTGTTGTAAGGGTTGATCATTTTTTTGTGTAACTCGTCCTTATCTTTAGACTTCAAGCTTTCCAAAGAGGGATTAGTAAAGGTAAATTCATTACCAACTAACATATTAGCGATTTCTTTAGGTGCAACTTTCTGCATTCCCATTTCCTGTTCCAAAGGATTCAGGAATCCATTGATCGTCAGGATATGTTCCTTTGTCAGAGAATTAGTATAGTCAATACCATTGAAGTAAGGAAGAAGTTCATAATTAACAAGCGAGGAGGCAGTAAAATTGCTCTGCTCTAGGTTTATCAAAACTTGCTGAAGCGTTTGGTTCGGTAATACTTGCATAATTCTGGTGAGTTCCTGTCGCACAAGACCTTTGATCCAAGTTTTGCGAATTAGAACAGGATTTGCCCCTTGGGGATTCTTGTTATCAGCATCCTCTATCTGATGCAAAGAAATAGCCCTCTGAATAATCGGTTGGATGTATGAGAAATTTAACCCCCCTTTTTCCAAATTCCCACGATCATCTGCTTTTGGCGATGTCAGCTCTGCTTGCCCTGTTGCTGGCAACTGCGCTCGCCTCACACCCCTCCCACCCTGATGCACCACATGGGTCAACTCATGCGCCAACAACTCCTGCCCCCCACGGCTACCCGGCTCATACGCTCCCTGCCGAAAAAACACATCCTGTCCCGTCGTAAAAGCCTTCGCCTGTATCGATTGATTCAACTGGTCAGCTTGAGTATCTGTGTGAACCTTCACTCCACTGAAATCTGCCCCAAATGCCTGCTCCATCGGTGATTTAACACTATCTGTCAGTGGTTGTCCACCACCCCGCGCCTGTTGGATTGACGTTTCCAAATCAGGTGATGCAGCCATACCTCCCTCTGAGACACCCTGTATACTGCCCTCTGATTTCATTTGCAATTCATCTTCTTCGTCAGGTAATGACTCGCGTTGTATACTACCATCCGGTTTCATTTGTAATTCGTCTTCCTCTGGCAGTGACTCTCGCTGTATATTGCTCTCTGGTTTCATTTGCAATTCATCTTCTTCAGGCAGAGACTCTCGTTGAAGTTTCTCACTCTGCGGTTGATGAATCCGTTGCACGACCTGACGCGCAGTATCATCTGCTTCCTGCTCATACTTATCCCCAGGTTCACCAATTGTCAGCTTTGGCTGAATAGGTGTTGGTGTATCTGGTCTTCTCAGTGGGATATTGGCAATATTATGACCAAATCGGGTTGCGTGTGACAATCGAGAATTCAATAATCCGTCCATCTTGGCTTGTAAGACAGTTAGGCGCTCCTGTCCTTCGGGCGTAATCGAGCCATACTTCGCTTGTGTTTCAAGTCCAGTTGCCTCCATTTGCTGCTGTTCAAAAGTATCATTATTTACATCGGTTTGTGTCTTGAGTGCAACTGATGCTTTTTGGATCTGGCTACCAAATGGTCTATGTGCTAATTGAGGGTACGAGTTTGGAGCGGCGGAATTGGAATAGATGGATGAGTGGGTCTTTGGCGATTTTGTCTTGTGCATTGTTTTTACGAGTTCATGATTTGCAGTCAACCTGACATATATCTCTGATGTCAGGAAAATCTCGAATATTTTGTGGCAAGAAATTTCTTTTTGATTTAACGCCCTAATGCAGAAGTTTTATCCAATCACTCCTAAAGATTTCTAATTTACAGACTTTACCTTTAAAGCCTCGATAGTCAATTGTTGCGCTACAAAAATATGTATCCATTAGTTGAACGCTCTTAATGATTCCGACTTGCCACTTGCGAACACTGTCGTTGAAAAACTCAACTTTATCCCCAACTTTCAATTCCGGGCGAGATAATTCGCTTTCTCGTGTATTTATCAATTCACCATCTTGTCGAGGAGAAAACCCAGCTACAGCAGGGGTGTCCAGGCTGTCCAAGGAGTTTTCGGCAAGATTAACTTGTTGGACAGGCTCAAACCCAGTCACAGTAAGGCTGTCCACGTTGTCCACCAAGTCTAGGGGGACTGAAGGGTTATCAATTACATCAACGAATTGATTAACTTCACTTTCATTATTTTCCTCATCTTTTTTTTGCAATGCTAATTCTTGGGGGAGGACAATTGGACAGGGTGGACAGCCCTGCTGTGTAAGGGTTTCAGCCTGTCCAGGGTCAAATCGAGGGGTATTTAGTGGGTGGACAGGGTGGACAGCCCTGCTGTGTAAGGGTTCTGGCGTTTTGGTGGGGTGAAAAAACTCCTCGAATTCTTCTATTCCCCCTTCAAGGCATTTATCTTTAAAGCAATACCAAAATTCCGCCCTGGATTGTGAGCTATCCGGTGGCCCCTCCGGTACTTTCATCTCAAATACCCCAGCCAGTGGTTCAATGAATGCAAAGTGGGACTGAATTCTTTCACGCTTTCCGTTGACCGTGGGTGTCCAGCTACGTTCCTTGAAGTTTTGGGGCAAGACTGTTTTTAAATGGCTAATAAATTTGGACATCCCCAAAGGAGCATAACCATGTTCCCGGCAGTAAAGTACATACCAACTGTGTAAACGACTTTGTGGGATAAATGTTTCGGTCGTTGAGGGGCGTAAGCACAAGTCTACAAAGGATTTGGTAGAGTCCCCGTACAAAGATGCCTCTAGCGCCAGATTCTTCGCCCGATCAGAAGAGGGAGGCGATAACAAAATGCGATCGCGTTCTGCTCGTGGCATTGCTAAAGCCCAAGAAATTATGTCGGACTTCACCTCTTGTAGCTTCAGCCACAAGTCTGGGTCAGGGGTTACATCTCGGTTTTTTACTGGAATTGGGTAAGCTCGACGCATCCAGCCGTCGCCAGCATTTTCGATTTGTAGATGACTTACAGAGGCAACCCAAAACCGAATGTACCACTGAATTGAATAAGCTACTGGATTGAATAAAGCGCGTCCGCTCATTGGCCCATTGTCAACTAATTCGTAAAAAGCTCGGACTCCTTCGGCATAACCTCCTACGTCAGGGAATCCAAATATCCGCTTGGAACTTAAATATTGATGCCGTCCTTCAGGTGTAGAAATATCCGCAAAGTGTGAAGCGCTACTAGAGCCGGATTCGCCAAATAAACTACTCCAAAACCGTCCTAGCGTCCCCTTGCCCCCACCACTTAAGCCAATTAAGTGGGGAAACCGACCATAGGGGGCAGTTGGGTCTAAAAACATACTCGTGAACGCCCGAATCACTTCAACCAATTCTGACCCAAAGCTTTCATTTAGAAATTTGAGAAAAACTTCTGGGCATGGTTTGTTGGCTTCGTAATCGTGGGGAATAATATTAGTGAGGTAAAAATCTTTGCGATGAGGCATTTGTTCACCAGTTCGCAAATCAACGACACAATTGTTAAACCCTAATAAATGAGTATTGGTTGGCAGTGGTTCTGCTGGTTCTAACCGACTGCGGCAATATTTAAAGGCAGATTCCTTGTGTGCGTTAGTTTCGTAAGGTTTGGTTATTCTCCAGCCAAAAGTCTTTGTGTAAGAGAGCTTGTAAGCAGATTCTCCAGCGTCTGCGAGGAGCTTGTAAGCTTTATTATCATCTTGGTGTTGCCATTGGTTATTCTCTTGTGACCACTTGTAAAAGGATGAATTTAGTACCATCCATTCTGTTTGAGGAAAGATTTTTCGGTAAGCCCAGCCATCAAAAGTACCCGCCGTTACGCAGTTAGAGTAGGGTAAATTCATGGATTGGCAGACGGATTTGTAGAATGCCTCCGGGTCTGCTGGGTCAATATCTATACTGAAATTAGATTTTTCCGTAACTTCTTTTTCAATAGTTTCAGATTCTGCCAACTCAAGCGATCGCTGCGCCACAGCTGCGTGGATCTCCTCTTCTAGCTTGCGGATAAACTCTGGTACTTCCATTTGCCCCAAAATTTCTTTAATGTCGCTCGATTTATATGGTAAATCGGGGCAGATGCTATTGGGGCTAATTCCAATAAATGCAATTCCTACTTCAGCAGCACATTCAGAACACGTCTGGAGTTTTTTCAAGCCAGTGTCATCGGGGTCATGCAGAAAAACGATTAATCCTATGCCTGCTTCAATTGCGCGTTGATACGAAGGCGTGATAGTCTTTTTATCCCATCCACTGCCCTGAAACGTAATCCCAGCAAGACCATGCTCCCGACCAACTTCTACGCATCCCTCGCCTTCATGCTGGAGTAGTGCCGGGGTTACATTTACTGATTTAGCGGCGGCTAAAGCTTCATCAATGCGATATGCTCCCCAAGGCAAATCGCCTTTTTTCATTTGGGGTGTGCCATCAAGTCGCCTATGCCATTGCCGAAAGGTCTTGTTGTAACCTTTCTCCTTATTGGCATCTGGCCACTGGTAGCGAACCACCCATTGCGACTCTGAGTAAGGATAAATTGTTTCGGTGGCATTGCCCTCAACATCTTTTGGTGGTCTACTCGTTAATTTTTTCGGTTGGGGTATATCTGTTACAGTAGAGGTCAACATCACCAAACCTAATTCACCATCTGGAATTGGTGCTGGTTTGGGCAAGATTCTCTTGGATTTGGCAGCATTTTGGTTTAGAGATGGAGTGTAATTAGCCCCTGCCCTTTCTGCCACCACTTCAGCCCAAGGTTTGATCGCCTCTCTGATGTCCTTACACTCACAATTATTGAAGCATCTGTACTTCCCGGTTTCTGGGACAATAGATAAGTCATTCCCGCCACAAACTGGACAAATAAACTTATTTTTAGCTTTGGACGGTGAGAGCTGATCTTGAAAATTTCGGATGTCGAAGGAGGCGAACGCCTGTTGATTGGGGAATTGTGCAACCATTACGCGATACCTCCTTGAACATTATTTAATTTTTGACAATTGCTTAATACATAAGTTGGCGATTGTTTCGGTTGAGCCAGTGCATAGTTAGGCTGATGAAAGCGATCGCGATCGCAGACTGTAAATTCTTCTATTGAGTAGCACCAGTCTGGTTTACCGCAGTGGGGGCAAGCGTTACCAATAGTTGCGAATAGCAGCTTGTTGGTAGCTGAGGTATGAAATAGCTGTTTTTGTGACACTTTACAAATCCTCCAGTATGTGTAGTGGAGGAATTGGAGCTATCCCGAAAGTAATCTTCTACAACTTCCAGAAATTTAATCTGGTAAAATTCCTGGTTGCCGTTTTTTGTGTAGCCAGTGTTACAATTGCTTAACACTCCAAAAGGTTTGATAAGATTACTATTAGGGATATTAATTAGGCGTGACACCCAATCCCCCAATTCCAATGGAATCAATTTTGAAAGCCCCGTTGTCCACACTGGACGAAGGGGTTTTCAACTTTTAGCCTATTTGTATTGGGCTAACCAAGCCCTAACAAACTCGATTACTTCCCCCTCTTGAATCACAAACATAGTACCTTTTCTCCTAAGAGCCAGAATTCTCATACTTCCCACGGATGAATATAAATGTTCATTGAGATTTGAAGCCGCTCTAGTAGGAGGCCATAGGGCTAAAACTTTTGCTGTTGGCGTTTTTGTAGCTTCACGAGAAGACATTGCGAACAAGTCTCTGTTTTTGTTAAGCCACTTTTCGTAATCAGCCAACTCAAGTAGTGGACAAGGTTTCCAGGTTGTCAAACCATTCTTATCCTTCTTTCTGAGTTGTAAAGCTTCCCTGGCTTCGTTGTAGACTACCTCCCTATCTCCTATCGAACGAATGGAGATAAACAGGTGAGTTGTTCGTGGAAATCTAATAAACAAGTCAATAGGGTTTTTCTCTCCTCCCGGAAATGGAAAGATTTCTATCCCCTGGCTTTTAAACTCTTGTAAAAGTAGGTCGGTTAATTTTTCCAACCGTGCAAGTTTTTGAATGATCACCAACGGTTTGTAAGCCAATGCAAAAGCAGCCCAGGCAGCCGGATTAATGAAGCTGCCAGATACCAGCGCAGTACCACCAACTGCTAGAGCAACAGTGGAGTAGTAATTTTTCGTCTCCCTAATCCACTTTAATGCTGCTTCGTTATGCAGGGGGAGTTGAAAATCGCTTTGTGGGTCTTTCACGGCTAACATGGCGAACTCAAAATTAATAATGTGAAATTAGCAACTTTCTTTACTGATACTAATACTTGGCACTGTATTTTTGAATCAATAGCCATTTATTAGACTCTTTATCCAGTGCTGACAGTAGGTTTTTCTGGTTGGGTGTTATCGTTTACTCCTCTGTTTTTTCTAGCTTCTGAGATTTTGATTTTTTGGTATGTCTGGCTGCGATCGCTTCTCCAAGCAGAATAGCTGCCATTTGGCTTTTAGTTCTCATCTCTTCATTAGCAATCTGCTCTAGCGCCTCCCAAGTTTCATCTGGAATAATTGCATTTAACTTTTTACTCATTAAGTCAGAACTCGTTTGCTCACCTGACATCATGATATGCTCTCTTGTCCGATCACATACGATCTTATCATCTACAATCACATCATGATGTGATATGATGTGATTGTCAGCCAAAAACAGTCACCCAACAAAGGCAATAGAAGCCAGAAAGTGATGCTATGGCTTGCCTCTAACTGGATATCTGGATTTATCGTGATTTGACTAAAAATCAACGCCAAGCCAGAAAAAACAAGACTTTAACAATTATCTGAACCATGACAGCTATATATTCCAATGCCAAAAACTGGCTAGTTCAAGCAGACTTGTTAGCCAAATCCGGGCTAACTGACCTGATCGCCGGAAAAGACTCAGGTGCAGGGTATGGGAAGGCAATCATCGGTGATTTTTCGATCATGATGCCTGCCGCATACTCACTAGTTCGCAACCGCAACATCATGCACCACGAAACCATCTCAAAAGATGGGGCATGGCTGCGATATGTAGAAGG
>NZ_JABXKO010000045.1:0-36923 GCF_017114965.1 Nostoc sp. JL31 | reverse complement strand
CCCAGCCATACACAGATACACCCCTCTCATACGAGAAGTAGATTACCATATTTCGGTATTAGTGGGATAGGTTCTAAGTTTCTTGTGCATTGTCATAGGTGTAATAATACCAGAGGTCATATTTGGTTAAGTCTTTTACCTTGCCAAATAATTTATTAGCCACTGACGCAATTACCGACCGATTTCTCACTTCTGCAAGACACTTAGCCGCTAAAAACAAGTTGATAAATTTTTCCTCTTCGCCATCTTGCACCATCAAGTAATTAAGAATTTCACCAACAAATTTCGCATCAATCATTCCCGCAATTAGCCGCAATACCTCATGCCAAGTTTCATCTTGCCAGTGTTTGCCAAAAACTTCAGTTTTGAGATCCTCAATTGAAATACTGCCTTCCTTCTCAAACTGCCAGACAAACTCCCAAGCACAAAAATATTCTAAAAATTTCCGATGCAGAAAGGCATTGTTTGCTATCCAGCCAATAAACCATTCCAGCATAATACTCACGCCTGCTAAGTGCTTAACTACGAGTATATACACCAGTCTGAGAAATCTTTCTAGATTTCTGGGTTTTTAGGCAGTGCGAGTCTATTCATCCAAAACTTAAGATTATCTAATTTATATGCTGCGATCGCACAGATGTGCGCCCTGAAGATTTGTTAAAAATAACTAATATACTGTGCATGGATATTAGGAATAATTTTATGGTTCTACAAGTTAACCCCATCCAAAAAGAACCAATTGTTACTTGGGAAGCACTTCCAGCCGACTTCATTTTACCAGATGATCCAGTGGAAAATATTCAACAACCTGCGATCGCTGCTGCGCTTACCGATGCTTTGGGAAGCACAGCACGCATCCAACCCCAGATGCTGATTGGCTCTAATTTTGGACTTGTAGCCACAGTCAACAAAAAAATCGTTGTCAAAGCCCCAGACTGGTTTTATGTCCCTCAAGTGCAGTCTGTGGGAACAAATGTAGTGCGTCGCAGCTATACCCCAAATTTAGAAGGCGCTGGTGTGGCTGTAGTCATGGAATTTCTCTCAGATACAGAAGGGGGAGAATTATCAGTCCGTTCAACTCCACCCTACGGTAAACTCTATTATTACGAAAAGATTCTCCAAGTTCCAACCTACGTAACCTATGACCCTTACGAACCAAGCATAGAACTACGATGCTTGCAAAATGGGCAATATAATTTGCAGCAAGCAGACGCTAATGGACGCTTTTGGATTCCTGAGTTAGAGTTATTTCTCGGAATTTGGCAAGGTGAAAGATTATGTCAAACTATGAATTGGCTGCGCTGGTGGGATACAGAAGGAAATTTGCTGTTGTGGAGCAGCGAACAAGCCCAACAAGAACGCCAACGTGCTGAACAAGAACGCCAACGTGCTGAACAGGAAAGCCAACGCGCTGAACAGGAACGGCAACGAGCTGATATATTAGCAGCTAAATTACGTGAGCTAGGTGTTGACCCTGATACGTAGGCGTAGCCCGCACTTCTCTACGAGACGCTCCGCGTAGCTTGCTTCCCCGGAGGGGTACGACTTGGCTCAGTGACCATCGTAGACATCGCATAAACTCAAGGGATGCTGGGAATAATAATTTTGGGACATCAGCACCAAAATTCATTCCATGAAACAGCAAAAAAATCAGTTCAGCCATCTGACTGCGATCGAAAGAAATTATCTATCATTTCCGGCACAGTTTTTATTAAATCAAAACCTTCTACAAGGCAAAATATTAGACTTTGGCTGTGGCTTTGGTAATGATGTTAAAATATTGCGCGAAAAAGGTTGTGATATTACAGGCTATGACCCTTATTATTTTCCAGAATATCCTGATACTAAATTCGATACAATAATTTGCTTTTACGTTTTAAATGTTTTATTTACTGAAGAACAAAATAATGTTCTTATGGAAGTATCACATTTATTAAAACCTGGAGGTAAAGCTTATTATGCTGTAAGAAGGGATATAAAAAAAGAAGGTTTTCGAGAGCATTATATACACAAAAAACCTACCTACCAGTGTATTGCCAAACTTCCCTATACTTCAGTTTGTTTAGATGAACATCGTGAATTATATGAGTATGTTCACTATAATTTTCAGCGAAATTCATCTAATTATTGTATATTTTGTAATCCCCCTAGAAAGCTAAAATTATTAACTGAATCAGCAACTTCTTATGCTATTTTTGATGGCTATCCAATAAGTAAAGGACATGTTTTGGTTATTCCTAAACGTCATGTTAGCAGTTATTTTGAACTACCATTTAACGAGCAATCTGATTGCTGGTTTATGGTAAACAAAGTACAAGAAATTATCAAAACAGAATTTGAGCCTGATGGCTTTAATGTAGGAATCAATATCAATCGAGCCGCCGGTCAAAATATTATGCACACCAGTATTCATATCATCCCTCGTTACAAAGGTGATACTGTTGGCAGTAAAAGTGGAATCAGGAACGTTATTTCTAAAAAGCAATAGTTTTTTATTGAAAGCTTCCAGTCGCAAACCCGCATTTATAGCAAATATATAAATCTGAAAAATCTAATTTTTCAGTCTTGTTGAAAATATTGCAAAATATTCCAGTTAACCCAGATTATCTGGATCTATTCCCAACGCTCTTAATTGTTCTGTCAATTGTTGCACCCGTTGTTCTGCTTGTTGAGCGCGTTGTATCTCTTGTTTTACTTGTTCTGCGGGCGTGAGATATCGTTGTCCTTGCTCATCATACCAATACATCCATTCCCGCGTTACACCGCAATAATTTCCCCTTTCGCAACCAATTCCTAAGCCAATCTCTGGTAGCCAAACGGGGTTTCCCTCTTGCAATTCATACTTACCATTAACTAACTTATGTACTTCCAGATGCGGTTTGCGGCGGCGACGAGAGGAATAAATTACGTAATAAAGTACACCCAAAGCCTCGTATTCATCCAACTTAGTAGTGTATTCCTTGCGATAATTTTGGGAAACTACTTCTAGCACGAAAATCGGTACAACATTTTCATCCCACAGCACATAACTGGGACGCAGTTCCTCATCATAAAACCGCTCTATCCCTAAGCTCAAAAACCCATCTGGCACAATTGGCGGTTTATCTGGGTGATAATAAATACCCATATCTATGCCAAACAACCAGTCCATGCGTTCTGCCCAGAGTATGAGTAGGATCGCCTTCAGCAAGCCTGGTATTAATTCTTGCAGTTCATTATCCACAGGCGTTTCATCAGAGTCTGGTAGTTCCTCGGCTGAGGGCAAGTACCTTGGCAAGTTGTACTCTAACATGGCTGGTTTCCCCAAAACTCAAAGGATATTTGGCTCACCAGAATTATAGCGATTTCTGGGCTAGCAATGTCTTCGCAGGAATCAGTCGTTAGCGCATATTTTTGTTCTACCTAAGTTGCTCGCACACGATAAATAACCATCTTGACCTTTTTGGTTATTTTATGGCCAAAGTCACAAGATCGATTTAGATTCAAGTTGCGATCGCCCATTACCATGATGTACTAAGGCTGCCGTTCCATGTTCTGAAGCACGTAACTCCTTGTCAGAGATTTGTGGCTCCTTGCTATAAACCGAACTTAGTAAGATATTCAGAACTCCACTTTTTTCAGCTTGACTGACGGCGCGATGTGTAATCAATTCACCTACATTCAATATCACGTTGTCTTCTGGGTCAAGAATAACACGGGTAACTGGACGACCCAATGCTTGTTCAATCCGTTGATTTTTCATTGCCTGTCTGCTGCGTCCTTGTAACTTTTCTGCCTTCGCTTTCAAGGCTTGCCAGAAAGTGTTGAGATTCTCTTGAGCGATGCTTGCTCGATCGCCCAGTTGAACTTTGTTTTCTAACCATCTGTCACTCGCAGTAGAACGGACTGCGGTTGCCATCAGACCGACAGCGTTCAGCAATTCTGCTTCTTTAGCGTAAGTCTGAGCGCGCTCGAGAAGGGATTCTGTCACAATCTGCCCAGATGCCGCAATAATTAAGCCATCGTCAGTACGCACTGTTCGCAAGACTCTGCGCCCTCTTGCCTGCTGGATCGCCACATTTACATTTGCTGCCAAGTAATCAACTGAGTGACGCAGACTAGCGGCGCTGCTCTGAGTTACGCTGCCAATTCGATTGCCAACAGATTCTGTTGCTGCTTGTAAATTGCGGCTGATGTTGGCAGTCAGACTGCCACCCGTGGCTCGATAGAGTTCATCAAGGATACCCAGGCGATCGGCCGCTTCTGCATTGACTAGGGTGACTTCTTGACCCTTTAGTAGCAGTACATTCCCATCTGGAGTCAGCACATCCCGTTCGAGACACTTGCCAATCACATATACCTTTTGTTCGGCAGGATCAACTAAATTGTTTGTTAAAGAGGCAGTTGCATCTCGATTGAAGTCTTGTAGTTTGCTGCCAGTAGCATCAGTTGCGGCTTGCAATTGCTCGCCTGCATTCTGACTTGCTGACTGTAGCCCGCGGTTCACTTTCTCTACCGAGCTTTGCAGTTGCTCATTCACAGTTTGAGCTGCTGTTTGCAGTCTGCGGTTGGTAGTCTGGGCTGAGTCCTGCAATCTATCTCCAGTTGCCTGAACGGCTCCTCGGATACCACCAACCTGTTCTTCCATCAGTTGAGCAGTTTCTGGAGGTACAAAAGCAACATCATCACCAATTTTCAGTGTTTCGCTAGCAGGAACGAACGATCGCCCCGAATAAGCATCTGCAAATACACCGCCAGAAACTTCGTATCCTTCCACCAGTCCACTATGCTCATCAAAGAACAAATCGACCAATCCACCGAGGTCGAGTCCCTCTGTAGTCAGAATTCTCTTTTTTCTCAGCACGATATTCTGGTGCAGAATCTCTTTAATTACAGGGACACGATGTGCCTTCACAACAGATTCTTTCGAGTTAACTACGATCGCATCTGACCCGATCGCTTGTACCTCTTGTAGAGGAATCACTTTTGCGTCTCGAAACAGTCCCTTCTCTGCAACGAGAAAACCCAAAAGTTGATTGCGTTCCCGATCAAAAATTAAATCTATAATTCGGACAATTTTTTTACCTGTGTCGTAGGTGACGACCACTTTATCGATAACATCACTACCTTTAAGCATTATATATATTCCTGGTATTTTTATTGATTTTGTTGTTCAATCACTTGTTCGTTAGTTGCCTGAAACTTCAGCTGAAAATATCGTCCCTCTCGTCCAAAGCCGGGAACTATATCAATCACACCAAAGTATTCGGAAAGTGCCCCAAATATGGCGAGCAGAATGATTAAGCTGGTGATATTTGCTCCAGTATTAGAGCGTTGTCCTACTAGTCTAGGCATTTGTTATTTTATTTGTTGTTATTTTTTAGGGCTAACCTTACTGAAAAAATCATACAAGATTATTGACATATTTTTATCTGCAATCTGCCTTGATTAAGCTTAATCTTTAGGAATAAAAAAGTCAGAATTACTATTTCTAAAGATAGATATGAGCCTGTTTGCCTTCAAGCTTTTGGAAGTAAATATTTTTAGTTTTAGCTTCAATATTATTGAATGATTTAAAAGATGATTTTAGTTAATTGAGCTTTATTCATTTTCAAGAGAACATCAAACTTCCCAGAAAGCTTTCACGACTTCCTTAGACTCTTGCACAAATATTTTATGGTAGGATAGGGGTTTTACCATAAAGCTGACTCTGGTAATATGCGATACGGACAAATCAAAAGCTGAACAGTTGGTGAATTTAAACGCTTATTTGGGATAAAAGTTGCAATATCTTGCTTTGACTAAGGGATACCACTTGTGGTATTTAGAAATAGCCAAGATTTGATAGATATAATAGTTACTCGCTCGTTTCGTGGTTGTCTATAGCATTGCCCGATCTAAAGTTGCAGCCCAGTCAAGAATACAGGCATTTTTACCCCACTCAGAAAGTTGCTTCAGCCGATAAAATTTTGGTAACTCTTAACTATTAATAAATATATCGGTGCTTAGTGCTATTCATGCTTTATATTTAGCGACAGGATGATGCAAATAGCCACTCACCTTCAAATACTTAGGAGGCAGTATCCACCAGAAGCAACTCATGCTTTGATACCACCACCAGATAGTGTAAGTTAAGGTTAAGTCGATATTCAAACGAATAATTTTTGCTGAATTGCGACAGATAAAGACTAAACTAAAAAGTCTTGTGCAGCAAAACCTGTAGCTTTAAATGAAGTAATCATGTCTAAGGTTCTTGTCTCTGATTCGATTGACCAAGCTGGAATTGACATTCTTTCGCAAGTTGCTACCGTTGATGTCAAACTAGGTCTAAAACCAGCGGAACTGATCGCAATTATTGGTGAGTATGACGCGCTAATGATTCGCTCTGGTACGCGCGTCACTCAAGAAATCATTGAAGCTGGCACCCAGCTAAAAATCATTGGTCGTGCTGGTGTGGGTGTGGATAATGTGGATGTTCCCGCTGCCACACGCCGAGGAATTGTAGTAGTTAATTCTCCAGAGGGAAATACAATTGCTGCCGCTGAACACGCGCTAGCGATGATTTTGGCTTTGTCTCGTCACATCCCCGATGCTAATGCTTCGGTGAAACGCGGTGCTTGGGATCGCAATAGTTTTGTTGGTGCGGAAGTCTACAAAAAAACTCTCGGCGTTGTCGGTTTGGGTAAAATCGGCTCCCATGTTGCCGCTGTAGCTAGGACAATGGGGATGAAACTCCTAGCTTATGACCCATTTATTTCTACAGAACGAGCCGAACAAATTGGCTGTCAGTTAGTAGAGCTGGATTTACTCTTCCAGCAAGCAGACTATATCACCCTTCACATCCCGAAAACCCCAGAAACTACCCACTTAATCAATGCCACAACCTTGGCAAAGATGAAACCCACAGCTCGGATTATCAACTGCGCTCGTGGTGGAATCATTGATGAAGTAGCTTTAGCAGCAGCTCTGAAAGCGGGTAAAATCGGTGGTGCAGCCTTGGATGTATTCGAGTCAGAACCACTGGGTGAATCTGAATTGCGATCGCTAGGTAAAGAAATCATCCTCACTCCCCACTTGGGAGCCTCTACCACGGAAGCTCAAGTGAATGTGGCCATTGATGTTGCCGAACAAATTCGCGATGTCCTTTTAGGACTACCAGCACGTTCAGCTGTCAACATTCCCGGACTCGGCCCCGACGTGTTAGAAGAACTCAAACCCTATATGCAACTAGCAGAAACTCTAGGTAATCTAGTGGGACAACTAGCTGGTGGAAGGGTAGAAGTACTCAATATTCGACTGCAAGGGGAACTCGCGACCAACAAAAGTCAGCCTTTGATCGTCGCTGCCCTTAAAGGATTACTTTACCAAGCTTTGCGGGAACGAGTAAATTACGTAAATGCGAGCATAGAAGCCAAAGAACGCGGCATTCGGGTAATTGAAACCCGCGATGCTTCCATTCGAGATTATGCCGGCACATTGCATCTAGAAGCCACGGGTACTTTAGGTACTCATTCTGTCACAGGTGCTTTGTTGGGTGAGCGGGAAATCCATCTCACCGACGTTGATGGTTTCCCGATTAACGTCCCACCCAGCAAATATATGTTGTTTACCCTGCACCGCGATATGCCAGGGATTATCGGCAAACTTGGTTCCCTACTCGGCAGTTTTAATGTGAATATTGCCAGTATGCAAGTAGGTCGTAAAATCGTCCGTGGTGATGCGGTAATGGCTCTGAGTATAGATGACCCTTTACCAGAGGGCATTTTGGATGAGATTATAAAAGTCTCTGGTATTCGGGACGCGTATACAGTAACACTATGAGTGCTGAGTACTGAGTCAAGAAAAGTTAGGAGTGAATAGTTAGGAGTTAAAAGTTAAAAACTCCTAACTCCTAACTCCCTCAAACTCAGCACTCAGCACTCACCACTCACCACTCAGCACTCACCACTCAGCACTCAAAGATGGCAAACACCTGGTGGGAAATACAGATTTTATGTGAGCCAGACCTAGAAGAATCGATCTTTTGGCGACTGGAAGATTTTGGCTGTCGTGGGACAGCTAGTGAAAATAAAGGAAACTCATCTTTAGTCAAGGCTTATCTGCCGACAATTCAAACGCAGCTACTAGATTTGGCAGCGCTGTCGCTATGGCTGCGTCAAGATGCCCTCTGTGTAGGAATTTTATCTCCTTCTTTGCAATGGCAGTTAATTGATGAGGAAGATTGGGCGACTAGCTGGAAACAATATTGGCATCCGCAAGAAATAGGCGATCGCTTCTTAATTAATCCCGCTTGGCTACCATTACCAGAAACAACGGAACGGTTAGTAATTCGCCTCGATCCTGGTGTAGCATTTGGCACTGGCAACCATGCCACTACTCAGCTATGTTTGGAATCCCTGGAAATGCGGCTAAGTGGTGTTCCTCAGTCGTTTGTAGGTAGTAGTGGTAAACATGAACATCTAGTAATTGCGGATATTGGCTGTGGTTCTGGTATCCTTTCCATTGGGGCGCTGCTACTGGGTGCAGAGAAAGTCTATGCAGTAGATAATGACCCTTTGGCGGTGCAATCAACTATCAGTAATGGTGCGCTGAACGACATTAGTCCAGAACGTTTACTACCAGCATTGGGAAGTGTAGACGTTTTGACAAAATTAATTGCAAGTCCGGTGGATGGTATCGTCTGCAATATTTTGGCTCATGTCATTATTGAATTGCTTCCAGAAATGAGTGCGATCGCTAAACCTGAAACTTGGGCAATCTTCAGTGGTATTTTACTAGAACAATCTAAAGCTGTTGCTGACGCTTTAGAAGAAAATGGCTGGGTTGTCGCTACCCTGTGGAAACGCAAAGAATGGTGTTGCTTAAATGTACGGCGTTCTTAATTCGGTAGAAATTATCGTCATCCTAAATTATTCGTAAACAATTAGATCCCCAACTTCTCAAATAAGCCAGGGATCTTTAAGTAAGTGACATAATATCAATTCAAAATTCAAAATTCAAAATTCAAAATTCAGAAAGCCAGACAGAACAAAGGTTTGGGAGTATGTATCTGTCGCATTCTTTTTTTAAATTGGTATAATATATAAATTAGCCACTATTGACTTTTGAAACTAGCGATGAAAGAACGGCTACAAATCCACAAAAAAGCTGACTCATCCGCTTATTCGTCAGAGCAATGTCTACGACGGGCTACGCCTACGCATTTATTAAATACTCACTCTCAACTTGGCTCCAACAAGCCTATAGTACAGGCAAAGGTAGAAAATCAGAAATTTCAACAATATCAGTTTGAGGCAACGAAACTCCAAATACAAGTTAAGCATGGCACGATCACCCCAGAGGGACAAGAGCGACTCACTGTATTGCAAACAAAGATGAATGAGTCTTTGCAGCAAGGGAAGGAACACTCTTCGCAGTTTGGTCATAACCTGAGCAAAATGGCGATAAAACGTGCTGATAGCTTGTCAATAGGAGAAATACAGCCAAAACTGACTATTGGTCAATCAGAAGATCGATATGAGCAAGAGGCGGATAGAGTCGCTACTTCTGTAGTCAACCAAATTAATCGATCTCCTCTGCAAAACCAGGACGCACAGCAGACGATACCAGCTAATCAGAACGAACAAGCAAAGTCTAAAGAAATATTAGCAGTAAATAACTCAGCAGATAAAAAACAAAAATTTTTACAAGAATATTCGCTAGCCAAAACACTAGTCAATGGTATAGATGACACATTGCCACAAGATAAAATACTGGAACAGCTTTTCAAAAACTTTGTAAATATCCAATTTCAATACACAATGGTGAGTAAGAGTCCAGAAACTCTATTAAAAGGCTCTCCAGAAGGAGATTGTCAGACATTAGCTCGTGCTTTTAAAAAAGTTGCAGAAGAATATTTTGGCATAGAAAAAATAACAATTGAAAGTCTCGCTAAACCTTTTTTGAGTGAAGCTGGAGCTACCCCATATCAAGGTAAAAAGCCTAATTGTGATGACGGGAAACGATGGTTTTTCCAAAACCATTATTGGGCTAGCTGGAATGGAAAAATTTATGATGTTTTATTCCTCAGCAATAAACGAACCGAAGCTGATATGGCAAAACAGGTGCAACCACTCACATCAATGTTGATGCCTGAACAAGAATACTATCAAACAGAAAAAGGAAAAATTGTATATCCAATTGTCAATAAATACTCCACTGTCGAGGTTTCGATATTTGAAAAACTGAAAAACTTTGTTAATAATCTCGGTCGGTTTTTCTCCAATAGCATGAGTGCGATCATCAATAAAATTCGGTCTTTATTTGCCCAAAGTGGAAACAATACCAGTGGTTTTGATTCTCTAATGAGAGAACTTGAACACGACAAAAATAATACTGCGATCGCAAACAACCAAACTCAATAATCTTACTAACTTGGCTTTCACCACTGCCCTGAATTATCTTCCTGTTGCAACCCAATTAACTGTCGCCGCTTCCAAGCATAGTGAAGAATATTAATCCCTAATTCCTGAGCTGTCCGAATGGTCAATCTGGGTAAACTCAAATCTCTATCCAGTCCCCAGGCAGTTGCTAAATCTCCAATTGCTAAAATAATTCCTCCACCAATTAACAGTTTTATCTGCTGTTGATTAACCATTGGCAAGGCAGCAAATAAGAAAGGTTTTGTCCTTAAAGGATGACTCCGTTGCAATTCTTCTAAAGGTCTTAAAGGACTCTCTAACTGTTGTGCCAAAGCTTGAGTACTTTCAATCAGAGGATTAGCATTTGTTGGCGCATCAACAAAAAGTACACCACCTAAATTTAAGTAATTTCTGAGAGATTCAAATTCAAGACTATTTAAAGAAATTGCTTGTCCACCTGTGAGATAAAGGATGTCATAGTCTTGGATGTTTTCTGCTAAAGAAACCTGACCTGGTTCATCAGCCCCTCGCAAACTTGGGTATAGGGGTTCTACTGCTTGTAACAAATATGAAAGGCTGAAAAAATTACGCGCACATTCTGGATCGCTATGAGTCGCCTGTGCCATACATACAAGTGCTTGAGGACGCATTTGTGCCTGACGACGATAACGCAAATCAATATTATTATATCCAGGGAAAAAAGCATCCGCAGGTTGGGTAATGTCAGTATGTCCTGGTTGTAGGAGTATTCGACATATTTCTATTTCTGAACTGGCTGGTGTAGAGTTTATTTGGTCAATTCGATAAGTCTCTTGAACAACATCTCTTTGCTGTCCGCGCCGCAATTCATCGGGGTCTACATAGCTAACTACTAAGTAGATCATGAGTGGCTCAGAACTTACTACTTCTAGATCGATGGGAAAGTCATAAGAAGTCGGTACAACAATTAGATTACCTGCTAAATCAATTGCAATCCCAGGTTGAATTTGTACCCAACGTCCATCTCGATATCTAGCTTCAACTTGCCTTGGGGCAGTCACATCTCGCACGCCTAAACCGCAGACAATTCCTGGTTGATTTAAACTTTGATATTGAGCATTTTGCCGATTACGGTGATATTCATGGGCTGTGCGCCAACGTTCCGCATTAATTAGTAAGCCGTCTGCGGCTTGCAAGCGTTCAAAGGATTTAATTGGTGGTGGTGGGAAAGGATGAGACATAGCAATTTTGGATTTTAGATTTTGGATTAAAAGTCTGTTTAATTTTACTTAACTACGAATTACGAATTACGAACTACGAATTATTTAATTAGAGGGATTTTCGATAGATAATTCATAGGTGCAAAAAGCAGGTTTTTCTTGCTCTATGATTCTTTGAATAAGTTCTTCGTTGATAACGCCACTAGAAATATTTGAACGCAAACGCACTATAAAATGATATGGTTGTCCACCTGCTAAAACTGCATTTCCTAATTGTGCATCTCCTATAATGAAACTTGGTCCAAAAGGTTCGGTAATACTAATATGTTTATCAGCTTCATTAGGTAAATGTTCGTCTAGCGGTAAACCAGTATAAAGATGCAAGTAGAGACGCAATCCTTTACGAGTTCCTCGCCAGCGATAAAGTTCTACGGCTCGGCGAATTAAACGCCGTTGTTGCTGGAGATCCCAAACAGAATCCACCTGCCAAGCAACCCAATGAGCCATAAAGGGTAGTAGTGCTTGCGGTGCTGTCAAGGGATCGAGGTTTGCCCACATGACGTTATAACTATCAACTATTGGTTGAAAAGCTTGCTCAAATATCTTCATGAAGCGACCAATAAAGTCCACCTCCCGATACAAAATTGGCAAGAATTCCATGTAGGCAGTATAAGGACGGATGTATAAATCGAAATACTCGCTTCTCTCGATTTGTTCCTTGTCAGTGCCTGGGTCTATGTGTAGAGTAATTAGGCTACGAAAATTAAGTGTTAGTTTGTCTTTTTTTCCAGGGTAAATTGCTTCTTGGTCTTCAAAAAATGTGTCGGGAATTGAGAAGTAGAGAACAGCATCCATTTGTCCGCGAGGCGGTATTTCAGTGCCTTCTGTACCAATCTGACACCACTGAGATGGAAAGTTTCCTTCAACGCTTAAGCTCACCCGCAAAGGACGTTGTTCTAAGTTTTGCACTTGCACAATCATCTCGCTGGGATGTCCAGGATGCAAGAGCAAACTACGTCCAGCGACATCGATGTTTTCTGCATTTGCAAATGCTAAACCTGCCACAGGTAAAGCTTCGGGAATTTGCATTGGCGTTAATTGAATGCTTACAGCTGGACTAGAGCGACTTTGAACCATAGGATTGGGGATAAAAAGAGGCAGGGGGCAGGGGGCAAGGGAGAGAATAACTACTGACGAATTAGGAATTACGAATTATTTGGATGTCGTGATTTGAACGCAGATTTGTATCAGCCCAGGAACATATCAAACCTTCTGATCCTGGATCGATCAATTGTTCTGGGGATGGTTGTCGTCGCCAATTCTCTCCTTGCTTGCGGATGGGAAACAGCAAGACGGGGCCTAAATGACGCACGCCTGGGGTTTGTTGCAGTAATGCGACAATATCTGATGTATAAACTGGTCGCCCAAATGGCCAACCTTTGCTGTCGATTCCTCCAGTTAAGGGATTTAAATATTTATACAGCGATCGCCTCAAATTCCGACGAATTTCTTCGCTGGCAAAAGGGTTGTTGTATGCTGGCTCTAAAGCAACTTCTGTCTGTACCGAAACGCCTACATAATTCGGTTCTTGTAACTCTACTTGTACCCCTAATAACCGTCTTTCATCTAAGTAACTCAAAATTTGCTCTTGCAGGGCATTACTCAGGGCAAATTCTTCTGGTGCTATACCATTGCCTTGGGCGATCGCATCTGTGTTTGCATAAGGAACTACCAGCAAACTAACTATACCAGCTTGTCTCCGAGAATTTGCTGGCAAACACCGGACGCGGGCGATCGCACCAGCACCCGCCTGTTGTGTTAAAACTTCAAAATCTTCGGCAGTGACGGCGCGATCGCGTGTGCGGAGGATGCGGGGAGCCTTCATTACAGCTTGTTCCAGTGACTCAGCATCTGCTCCATTGATTGCTGGTACACGATTGACCACACTAGCAATATATGGATATGCAGACTTCAAGAACTGGATTGCTCCAGTTTGAACATTGCCTTCTCTACCACCGCCTGTACGATAACTAACCATCCTAATCTCTGCACCACGGGGAGGAATTGCCCCATATTGATGTTCCGACTGGTTATTTTCCAGAACTTGTACAGATGTGTCATCCAGTGATGGTTGCTGGATTCGCGTTCGCACCTGGGTTTGTTGTTTAAGTTGGCTCGGTTCCCGAATCAGCGGCCCAAACTGGATTGTACCAGTGATCGAATCGATGGTGTAATGGAAGTTATGCGGCCCAGAATCAGCAAAATCTCTCACTTCAGTCCACTTTTGAGGCAAACCACCAGCGGGAGTAACTAAAATATACTCATTTTCTCGGCGTTCTAAAATTGGTGCTGTTTGTAACTGGAAACTTTGACCGGGTGTACCATCACTAATTCCCAATCGCTCATCTTGAATCAGCGTACTATGGCTAGCCCTAACAGTACCGCCAATTGAACGCACTGCTAAACCAATAATTCGTGGTGGACGATTGTAACCAAATTCATTGGCTTCTGTAGAAATAAAGCTACAGCGCAACCAGCGACCTCGGTAAGAGGTAAAATTAGCCACAGGCCAAATCTGAGGTAAATGCAGACGTACCTCTGCACCTTGAGAGGGGTTTTCACCCTGCTGGGCGATTTCATAAAAACTGAAGCCGCGAGTTTTATCATCTGATTCTTGCAATAAAACTGATTGCCAATTTTCCCCATCCCAAGCTTCCCATCTCCGGGGTGGTTGATTGGGGTTAATCCCAGCAGGAGTAGCAGCAGCCCCTTGGAAAATAATTTCTAAAACATTAGCATCTATTGGATCATCAGAATTAATTGCTAAATAAAAGCAGTTACCAGGTTGGGGTTCCTCTTCAAAAATCGGTTGTTCATTACCTGTCCAGTAACCGTTAGATTGACGAGTCCAGGAAGTTGTGACTCTTTCGCGCAGAGATTGGGGAATATCTTCGGTAGTTTGGGCAGTTAAGAAGTGTTGGATGCGGGGGTTGCCGATAATTAGAGGAGAATCTGTGCTGAAGGTAATAGCTTCTGTAGTTTCAGTGCGAATAGTTGAAGCTTCTAATCCGGCGGGAATCGTATAGGCTTCGGGTAGTGCAGCGCTTAAATAAAAAGTTAATTCTGTGCGGGCTGGGGCGGGAGGCTGGAGACGAATACCTAGTAATTCTAAAAAAGCAACATAATTTTTTCGGGGTACTTGGTTGAATCTGAGCAACATCTGGTCAGTTAACCAAGCAAATAACTCAATGAGCGTAATTCCTGGGTCGCTGAGGTTGTGGTCAGTCCATTCTGGACAGTAGCGAGGAATACGCATGATACATTCTTGCACCAAATCATCAAAGGCGCGATCGTCTAAATTGGAAGAAGGTAATTTCGGTAGAAAGTCAAAGTTCACGATTCCTCCCCAGCTGACACCAAATAATAAGGATAAACAAAGCTATAAATATCGGGGCCGTCTTTGAGCCGATAATTAATGATGATGTCCACTCTGCCACGCACAGGGTCGGGATCGGTGACAACTTCATCGATAGTAATGCGTGGTTCCCAAACTTCTAAAGCTTCCAAGACATAAAGGCGGATTCGCAGTAGGGTATCGCTATTTAAAGGTGCAAACGCCAGTTCCGACAAGCGCGAACCAAACGTCGGACGATAAACCCGCTCACCTACACCCGTGCGGAGGATAATCCAAATAGATTCTTTAACTTTTTGATCTTCACGGCTAAGTTGTATCCCACCTTGTACATTTAAATGCAGTGGATAAGCCCAACCTGTTCCCAAATAGGCTCGATCGCGACCATAAACCATATCTGGCACTTAGACAGCTGTTACATGGATATCTTCAAAGATATCGGCACAGAAGGTTTAAGCCTATTCGCCAAAGGTCGAGGTTGAGGAGGCAGGAGGCAGGGGGAGAGAAAAAAACTTAACCTAAGTGTATTGGCTCCTACCCCTGATTGATTTATTAACTTGAAAAACGCTGTAAGATTCGTGGACGAGTCTTTAATACTCGTGAATGAGTCTTTGATACTCGCGGACGAGTCTTTAATACTCGTGAATGAGTCTTTAATACTCGCGGACGAGTCTTTAATACTCGTGAATGAGTCTTTAATACTCGCGGACGAGTCTTTGATACTCGCGGACAAGTCTTTAATACTCGTGAATGAGTCTTTAATACTCGTGAATGAGTCTTTAATACTCGCGGACGAGTCTTTGATACTCACAGACACAGTATTTCGCTGCGCCCTGCCTCTCCAATCAGCCGCCAATCAAAACAGTGGGATTACCTTTGATAATTTTATTCGGTGGCCCCAATGCTTCTATAATAGTGTCGCCCATGCGAGAGGCAGGCAGATTGTTAATCAGCACTGTCTGACTACCGTCAATCACAACCCCAGGGCCGTGAGGAGGGACGGGTAAAGGTGTGGCGCAATTATGAATATCAGCACCAGCAGCAGCGGCGGTAATTGCACTACCCATAGTAGAAGCTGCCGTTGTCTTTGTAGTTTGTTCGGCAGCTAAGGCAGCAGGTGCCCCTGGTGTACCAGCCGCCGCTAGGGTAGCAGCCTCAGCCGCTTTGATAGCTGCATCAGAAGATGTTTTGGCGGACTGCAAACCTGGTACTGCGGCAGCAAGCACACCCCGCCACGCAGGTAAAGACCCAATCAAGACATTGGGACTACCCGGCCCTCCTGTCAAAACTGGGGGTAAGGGGTGCGCCACATTGTCAGTAATTCTTGCTGCTGGTCTACCCACGATAACCTCCCATAGTGTTTTTTATTACTTGTTTCGCCGAAAATTACAAATTACGAATTACGAATTACGAATTACGAATTAATTAAGTCGAATCAACGCACCTTTGACTGTAATCGTACCGTTGGCTGAGATGTCTATATTTCCAGCAGCATCTAATGACATATTACCTGTTGATTTCACTGAAACAGATTTAGCCATATCGTCCATTTTGATTCTATGACCGCCTTTGGTTTCAATCTCTATACACCTTTGACTGTCATTAAGATATATTTTGTGACCGTATTCAGTTTCTACGCGAATACCTTTTTTACTAGTTCCTTTATCTTCTTCAACAAACTGTAGAGTATGACCTACACGAGTTTTAATGGTGCGTAATCTTACACCGTTTGTAACTGAATCCCTTACCTTTTCCGGTGGTGCATCCTTGCCATTCCATACCCCGCCAATTACATAAGGACGGTGGATATCGCCATGCTCAAAACCTACTAAAACTTCATCGTTTACCTCTGGTAAACAGTCAAAACCTCTATTTTTGCCTGCTCCCACAGCTACAACTCTTGCCCAGTCACTTGTATGTTCTTCTGTGAGAGTGGGAAACTTGACTTTCACCCTACCCCATGCCTGTGGGTCTTTGTTATCAGTCACAATCCCTACTAATAAAGTCTCAGATGGCTGGAGACGTTTTTCTGGAGATAGAGTTGTGAATAAGCTACCAGAACGTAGTCCCCGCACGCTGAAATAAGTTTCATAAACGCGCTGACTGAAGAAATGGCGGGTTTCTGTAACATAATACTTACCACTATAGCGATCGCCCATACCCTGAAGATTAATAACCCGTCCCGGACGAATCTCAGGATTCCCTTCTGCTTTGGCATCTGCATAAACAAATTCTCCTCCCAGTTCATCACACAAAGCCTGAGCCATCGTCTCTGCTTGTTTTTTGCTGGCAACAGGTTTATCTACAACAATCATTTTGGGAGATTTAAGATTAGAAAATGCATTACTAGTACTACTTCCTAGCTGATTACCTGTCTCGGTGATTGACTTCTCTTTCTTGGCTGTTCCACTAATCAATTGTTTCTGGGTATAGTCCCAGGCGCGTACTTCTACAGAACTTATCTGTTCAGCACTAGTAACACGGGTACTAAATTTATTAATATCAACTAGCCATTTTAGTGATAAAGCTCCCTGAGTTTTTGGTTTGCAAAAATTTAGCTTTTCCTCTGTAATAAATAACTCAAAACCAATGCGAGCAGCCCTTTCTCGCAAAAACTCCATATTAGTTTGATTTTCTTGAAAGACATACTTATGAACTTCACCAGTTGCCTCTATATTGCCAAGTTTTATACCTACTTCTTTAATTATTTGCTTGACTATATCGCTATCAGTTTTATTTAAAAAAGAGCGATTATAACGACCTCTATGCAGACGATGAGAAATATCATAACCGCGAACAATAATATCAGCTTCAGATTTTTCATTGAAGTGAACTTCCATCGCTGTAATTTCGCCTTCAATGAGAAATTCTCCTACCTCCTCTTGAAAATTATTATCTAGAGTAGTACTCGAAGTAAAACCTAACTTTACTTTTTTCCCAATTTTAAACAACTGCTCATGTCGCCAAGCTTTGTTTTCTGGTCGGTCAGATGCGGGAATATAGCTGTTATGGATTACTAGCGTAAACATTGCTGGTAAATGAAGGCTTTCTTCGATTGTGATTTGCAACAAATCCTTCATTAATTCAGGAGAAGCCTGTTTTCCGTCTATCTGTATTTTAGGTTCGCTTAAATAAAGGCTTTTTTTAGGAGGCATAATTATTACTTTATAACTTATGAAATGTTCAGAGCAGCCTTTAATGACAATGTAAATACTAATTTGTCACTTTATACCAATTCAATTAATGATTGCAACACATCCTTGGCTAAAGACGCGATGAATCGCGTCTCTACAAATGGTCTATTTGTCGCATTCTTTTTTAAAATTGGTATTACTTATTTTGTCTTACTCAGTGTTTGTCCCTTTTGATCTCCCGCACGAGCATTGCCTGTAGAAGCAGATTCACGTCCTCCTGGAAGGTTATTCTTATCTACTTCTTGCAAGGCTATATCTACCAGTGCCCTTACTGGTGTACCATCACTCAAAAACATATTTAAAGTGTAGGTTAAACTTGTAATTACACAATAAAAATACTCATTTCCCCATGTAAATATATAAACAGGTGGTCGTTTATCAGTTGCTTTGCTGATAGTTTCTACACCTTTTTTAATTTTATCTATATATTTTTTCATCACCGATTCTTTCGTTTCATAGGTATCATAAAGTAACTGTTTAAGTGTGAATTTGTAAGGTTCAACGCCAGAAAAGTTTACTTTCGGAAGTAGAGTAGTTCCTCTATTACCATCCTTACTTTCCCACTTGACAGTCCGAGAGAAACTAATATCTGTAGGATTAAACATTAATTCAATATCTGGCGCTTCACCGTTATAAGCTACAAGTTTGGCTTTCTCAAGTTGCGGTTGACGCTTTTGAATAACAATAATTGCTGGACTTGCCATTTGACTCCTAAAATTAATTATTGAATACAAATTTACCAACGTAATCTACCAGAGGAACCACCATGTCGTTCTCGCTCAATTTCTATCCGTTGTCGTAATCTGTGATAAACTTCACGAGCTAGAGCTTCAAGATCAGCCGTATCATCTTTATCATCTTCTTGAGAAAATGAGGATGCGCTTTCTATAGTCTCAGTTACTGGTGTTATTTCTCTAGATATATCGGGTGGGGTAACTTCTCCACCATCAGCAAAGCCTCTAGCTAAAGGAAGATGTTTAGCAAAAACTTGTGGTGATTCTGAAACATGAGAAAATTCATAATTTTGGCTATTAGATTCTCCCTCATTAAAATTAAAGCTAGTGAATTCATCATCATTTCCATTTAGTAAATCTTCTACACTTGACCATTGAGAAGGTGTATTTGACCATTGGGAAGATGTATTAGTGGTGGAATTTGTTTTTCGGAAAATCAGGGGAGGCGATGAGTATTGGGGTGAGGATTCACCTACATCAATTGTTTCATTGTGAAGGGTATGAATCTCTGGAGAATTGAGAATAGAAAGTTTCTGTTTACTAATATTCAACCCCAAAGAAGAAGGAATTAAAGAATTCGATATCTCAGGTGAATCAGTCTCAGCGCTTTTTAGTTGTAATGAAGTGTCTGAAAAAGAATCGACTTTAGTCGGAGTCTCTGGAGAAATTGTTTCTTCTGGTTCTGTGGGATTGGGTGTCTGTAAACTTGGAAGGATAATATCGTGCGGTGTTCCACCAGTGTTGATGTGATGCAGTAGAGGTAAATTCTTCTGTGCATCCCTGGTATTAATCACAAACTCCCCAGGCGTAAGCATTGCAGGTATTGTATCCGAGGGTGCTATCTGCTGGCGATTTTCAACGTGGAAATCTGTTACGTGGCCACCAGTAGCATAACCTTTAGGTGCTGGCAAATTTTCTGCGATCGCATCTTGCTCAACTTGAGGTAGTGTACTTACCTCATTTTGTGGGGAGGTTGGATTATCTGAGGTATCAACAAAGGTTGATATTCCAGGATTTTCTTCATTTGTTACCGCATAGGTAAACTCTGATTCTACTATTTGTTCATTGTCAATAATTTCCCTAAAAATACTCGCAGTTTCACTAATCTCAGGCGATATGGCGCTAATTGCTGGTATTTCAACAATCTCAGATGATGTGGCGATAATTGGTGTGATCGCAGTTTCACTAATTTCAGGCGATATTGTACTAATTGTTGGTGTTTCAGCAATTTCAGATGATGTGGCGATAATTGGTGCGATCGCAGTTTCACTAATTTCAGGCGATATTGTACTAATTGTTGGTGTTTCAGCAATTTCAGATGATGTAGCCAGAAATGGCGCGATCGCTGTTTCAGCAATCTCAGGGGATATAGCGGTAATTGTTGGTGTTTCACCAATCTCAGGGGATATTGCCGTAATTATTGGTGTTTCAACAATTTCAGGTGATGTAGCCGTAATTATTGGTGTTTCTGTTTCACCAATCTTAGATAATGGGGCGGTAAGTGGTGCGATCACTGTTTCAGCAATCTCAGGGGATATAGCGGTAATTGTTGGTGTTTCACCAATCTCAGGGGATATTGCCGTAATTATTGGTGTTTCAACAATTTCAGGTGATGTAGCCGTAATTATTGGTGTTTCTGTTTCACCAATCTTAGATAATGGGGCGGTAAGTGGTGCGATCACTGTTTCAGCAATCTCAGGGGATATAGCGGTAATTGTTGGTGTTTCACCAATCTCAGGGGATATTGCCGTAATTATTGGTGTTTCAACAATTTCAGGTGATGTAGCCGTAATTATTGGTGTTTCTGTTTCACCAATCTCAGATAATGGGGCGGTAAGTGGTGCGATCACTGTTTCACCAATCTCAGATGATATGGCGCTAACTACTGGTGTTTCAACAATCTCAGGCGATGTGGCGGTAAGTGGTGTGATCGCAGTTTCACCAATCTCTGATGATGTAGGAGTAATTATTGGTGTTTCAACAATTTCAGGGGACGTAGGAGTAATTGTTGGTACTTCACCAATCTCAGGCGATGTAGCGATAATTGTTGGTGTTTCACCAATCTCAGGCGATGTAGCTGTAAATGGTGCGATCGCTGTTTCACCAATTTCTGATGATATAGCGGTAATTGTTGGTGTTTCAACAATCTCAGGTGGTACTAAAATGGGCTGACTTTCTGTAAACTCGCTATTAGTACTCTCAACATAGCTATCACGTTGTAGTGAAGTCAGATTTGCTGAGATATCTGAGACATTAACCACCATAGCAGACTGTGACTCTGAAATTACTAAGGGTTCATTCTTATCAGAGTTTCTGAATAAACTAGGTGTGTATTCAATATCGGCTGAGGTAGGTGTTAACTGAACAGGTATACTTGCTAGAGGCTCACTTGAAACACTGGAATCAAATTCTTGTTGTATTGCAATAGGGCTTTTTGCAACTGAAGACTCAGAATTAGGTTCAGCAATATTCGCCCCTATAGCATTTTCATCATTTGCCAAAGGATGGATTAAAGTAGTTGTATTATCAATATCAGGTGAGGTAAGTGCTGACGGCAAAGCTAGAGAATTATCAACTACAGTATTATCCATCTGCAATGTAGGTATTTCCAAATTAGCCTCAACAGGCAGAGGCTCATCTGATGTTAATAAGCTATTTTCATGACTATTAATATTAACATCGTTTTGAACACTATTCTTAGCCACAGATGATTTGACTGCTTTTTTAGATTTGGATTTGGATTTGTTTTCAAGTGGCTTTTGAGATTTATTTATTTTTTTTGTTTTAGATTTATCTTTAATATTTAGTTCTTGCGAGGTATCATCACTCGTTTTTTTCTCAATCCGATTTGGCAGTATCTCGGGAATACTATCTTTTACTATTTCACTAGTATTAATATGACTATTTTCGGGTAGAGCTATTGAATCAAAAGAATCAGATTCCAGTAATGGCAAATTACTATTTATATCTTGATTATTCCAACTATACCAATCTATTAATGGTTGTATCGATGGTTCATTTTCACGAGATAATAAAAATTTCGAGGATTTAACTAATGGTAGCTTAGTTTGTATGGGACTAATAAAATTACTTCTTGAATGCAGAGAATGAGACTGTTTTCTCAATACCACTCTATCAGGAAGAGATAAAGATGATATTACCCCAAGGGGCTGAATATTGTTTCCTAGTGGAGATTGAATGATTTGCATAGTTATCGTTTAAAAATAGCCCATTAGCTAGAAACGAAATATCCACTTTTTTGATTGCGTTGTACAGAAGTGCCTCCTCCTGTAGACCTTGCAACTTGTAAGCCTTCATAAGCTAAAGTTAATTCTTCAATGGCAACTGCCTTTCCATCTGCTTGGAGTGCAGGTGTTTTCCAGGTTATAGGAATAGCACCAATCAAAGTCCAACTCATCATCGTTTCACCGGCTTGATTGAAAATCAAAATATTGACATTGCGTCGAGATGTTTTCTTCTGTTCATCAAAAACTGCATTCATCCAGTTCCAAAAACCTGGATGATCGGTAACTCCACGTTTAAGAGTGATGTCTGCAAATTCTGTATGACCTAAATAAATTCTTTGTTGGTCGTTAACACCACCTTCCTGAAACACATTTTTCTTAATTTGAATACTTAATCCTGTACATTCCGCAAAAGATGCAGCAATAGAACTGTCTATTTCTACATAGAAACGATTAGTAGTAACATAATTTAATTCGTGAGTAATGTTGCCGTTATTAGCGCCTGTAGCCATCACAACCACCTTTGAGAATCATAACTACCTACCCTTTCGCGCTGCGATCGCAAATCTTCTAGCAAAAGTTTATACACGTGTTCTGTAAGCTGGTTCATCAGCAGTGAGTCGTTGAGATATTTACTTGCCGTTTTAGGCGCCTTGCTAGCATCAGATGCCGCCGGAACCTCGGCGTAGCCAGCAGTACCGCCAACATCTCCATCGAAGGTGAAAAAACTTTGTTGCTGTTTTGAATCCATAAATAAAAAAACTCTCCCTAAATCCAGGCTAAAGGTACTGCATCAGAATCAAAAGTAGCCAAAAGTCGAACTTAGTTTTTGCCTGGATTTAGATTTTAGGGACTTGAAATACAACCACTCGATAAGCCACTTACTCACGATATAAGTCGCATACCACTGCGTAGGCAAGCAAAACTCTCAATTAGCCAGCCTGGAGACATTTACGACCTGGAAGCGTCCATTAAACAAGCAAGGGGTGGTGGGCAGACAATATCCGCGAACCGATGGAACAGGCGTTTGGCGCTGATTTCAGTGGGGTGAAGGTTCACACGAATGGTCAATCTGACCAGTTGAATCGGTCAATTCAGGCACGCGCTTTCACGACAGGACAGGATGTGTTCTTTCGGGAGGGGGAATATAATCCTGGGATGTCAGGGCGGTCAGGAGTTGTTGACTCATGTAGTGCAGCAGAATGGGGGCGGCGAAGCGATCGCAACAGCAGGGATCAGGAAAAGCGCTCAAAACTGCATTTAATACAAGGTTGGGTTTCGTTCCTCAAACGCCACTTGCTTCTCCCAAAGGGAGAAGGGGAGACACGCAAAGGACAAGTTGGGAAACCGCAAGGGCGCAGTGGTTCCCCAACTTACACAGGTTAAGATTTTTCTAACCCAAGCGTATTTCGTTTAAACTAACTTGAGCTATTAGCCTGGAAATAAATTTTCGGGCGATTTTTAGACTTTTTTAACAGGTTTTAACATGGCGGTTCTACATATATTCATAGCGGGAATTAGGAATGCTTAACATCTAGAAAAGGCAGTTGTTTGGAACAATTAGCACCAATAACTTCAATGCCTTGTTTGCCACGAATACCGTCTACTGGTAGAGAAACTGTATAAGGTGCGGTAGCCGGTAGTCCGATTCCGGGCAAAGTGCCAACGACCTCAACTCCCCAATATTCAGGTTGCTGGACGTATACAAGAGGTACAAGATTCACTTCCAAATTCAAGTATGGTTTCGTCCCTCTAACAACTAAAATATAAGTATCACTTACTATACCAGGACGAATTTCTGCTTCTTCAAAGTCAATTAATCGAGATGACTTTGGTTTTGGTAAAGCTCGGAATTGACTAAGACTTTGCTCTAATGTACTCATTTTTTCTCCTGTAGAAGAACTATGTTGTTGAATCAACTAATTAAGGAGATAACAAGATGTTTTCAATCTTGCAACTTCAACTTTTTAGCTTCTTAGTTAATTCATCAAGCTAGAAAGCAAAGTTTATGCAATGCCAACTTCTTCTTTACATTTATTTATCAAGCTCAGAAATTACCATACAAGGTGGTTAATCTAGAAGAATCCTCACGTTGGCAGTGATGTACCGTCCATCTCGTCGTTTGCGATCGCACGAGCCTTGAAATAATCAGGGTTTATGCATTACCCCAATAATAATCTCGAACAACTCGCGTGCAGAGATGCCACCACAACCTTCGGGAATGGGGATTCGCAATGCACCCAAGCCGTGAACGACGAAATCGATTCGATTAGATCATTAGGAAGGATGCGATCGCAAAACTCATGTAGTCAGGAAATTTCAGCTTAATTTGACACCAATAGCAAGCCCTTGCGCCTCTACTACGTTAAATCGATAGACAAACATTTTTAACTGTGTATGATACTAATTGTATGAAGAATTAATCAAGTTAAGGGCAATAAATTTATATATTTATAAGTACTAGTTGACCTCTACTGTCACCTATATGAGTACTATACTGATGCCAATTTAAAAAATTTTTGCTAACCATAACGCGCACTCTCCCCGATATCTTGAGGAGGGGTCTTATCTATATATTGATATTGCATTCTTTTTTAAATTGGTATGGTCAAAGAAATCCATTATTTAATACGCTTTCATTCCCTGGCGACTGTTTTTTTTAATAAAAATCTATTTTTGTTCAAAATTCACCAATATAGTCCAGTTTCAGATCCATGGTCCTCAGTAATTTCTGTGGGATGGCTAGGACGGGCTACAGGAGTATGTTTGGGAAATAGTTATCCCTAAGCAGTTCTTGATAACGTGTCAATGTCCAGTGCGATCGCTTTCAACTCCTGTAACTCGTCGTCAGAACCTCGTAGCATAACCCCAGAGTTAAAAACTCTTACAGCTTGCTTGTCTACTAGTACAACATGGCGGAAATAAACCAATCATTCCAAATCAACGAAACCCTTATGCTGTATTAATTTTTAATTTTTAATTCCGCCTTGCGGTACTAGAGGGGACGACACGTTACACGAGCAGACCAAACAACAGCTTACTTGGTGCTTAACTGCTATATCTTGATTATTAGTGGCTATTAAGACATGAAGAATACATAAAGATAAGTACTGACATTATACTGATCGGCAAATAATGTGAAGAGTATGCAAAGATATGTCTTTAAGTGTGGACATCTCAGTAAATATTCAGATATGGTTATCAAAGTGTTATTTAGATGTTCTCTATTTTTAAGCTACACACCCACGGGCAATAGCCCACAACAACTGCATAAAAATTCTTTCCCTATCGAAAGTGAATTATTCTCTATATTTACGACAGTAGGGCTACGCTTTGATAAGAAATATGAAGTGTGGGTTTTAGGAATTCAAGCTTGATTTTTCGACACTTTGTCAGTGATCGCTTGTTTGATCTGCGGATCAAGAATGATAAAAAAATCGTTAAACCATCTGTTTTCCTAAATACACGCTCATAAATATGTACAATGCTTAAGACTTAGATAGTCGTAAATAGCATTATTAACGGGTACACAAATAACGAATGAAAAGGGAAATAGGGGATAGGTAAAGACTTTAACTTTGAACCTCCTTCCTGCCTCCGCCTTTTTCAAGTCAGTTAGATAAGTCCTACTTACAAGGTTATCAATAGGGTAAATTTTCGAGAAAATTGCTAGCCCTCAAGGGCGACATAAAATTATGTCGAAAGCGTTAACTCTCGACTATTTCTGTGTGCACTTAAATAACATTAACAACAAGTTAATAGCTGAAGTTACTCAAAAATAGATTCAGGAAGATAAAAGTTATGGTTAATATCATTGGAACCAACGGTAAGGATAGTCTATTGGGTAGCCAGGACGCAGATACAATTAACGCTAAAGTAGGTGATGATATTATCGATGGCAAAAATGGCAACGACCTTTTAAACGGTGATGCCGGAAATGATACCCTCATTGGTGGTGCAGGCAATGATACTTTGCTTGGTGGTACGGATAACGACTCTCTTCGTGGTGGTACGGGTAGTGACTCCCTCCGTGGTGGTACTGGTAATAACCTGCTGCGGGGTGATGAGGGAAATGATACCCTTGATGCTTCCTATTCTTCTGGAAATAACATCCTCAGTGGAGATACAGGGGATGACTACCTTCATATTAGCTATTCTGCTGGCAACAATACGGTTTCAGGCAAAGACGGCAATGATTCCTTTTACGCCGATGAAGTCCGGGGTAAAAACACTCTAAATGGAGGCGCTGGTAATGATGACTTCCATTTGTCGGCCTCAAAAACTTCCCCCTCTTCCTTAACGACTCAAAGCGTAAATGGAGAAACTGGTGAGGATTATTTGTCTGTATATTATACCAGTGCTAGCAGTGGAATCATTTCGAGTTTCGATGCTGCTACTAACACTGGCTCAATTAGGGCTGGCACAAATCGGATTAACTACAACAATATCGAACAATTAGAAATTAGAGGTACAACCTACGCTGATTTTATTGTTGGGAGTAATGGTAACGATTTACTCTTCGGAGGCAGTAGTGGCAATGATTTAAATTATGGCAATGATACGATTTTTGGCGGTGAAGGAAACGATTACTTGAATGTTGATTATTCAACAAGCGATAACATCCTTAATGGTGGTGCTGGTAACGATCAATTCAGTGCTACCTCTTCAACAGGCGATAACATTCTCAATGGAGAAGATGGCAATGATAATCTCTCTGCGTCTAAGACAGATGGCAATAACACCCTCAACGGTGGTGCTGGTAACGATCAATTAAATGCTAACTATTCAACAGGCGATAACATCCTCAATGGAGGAAATGGCAATGATTCTCTAAGTGCCTCTCGCGAATACGACTATTCCGCCTCTTTTACCTCCGGTAATAACACTCTCGATGGTGGTGCTGGTGACGATGAATTGAGTGTTAACTATTCAACGGGCGATAACATCCTCAATGGAGGAGATGGCAATGATTCTTTCTTTGCCTCTGGCTACTACGACGACAAAAAAGCCCAGGGCAAGTTTGGTAATAACATTTTCAATGGAGGGAATGGCAATGATTCCTTCTCTTTCGTCCTATATACTTCTCCACCTTCGTTAGCGACTCAAACAGTAGATGGGGGGATAGGTGACGATTTGTTGAGCGTTTCTTATATCTATCCTAATGGGAGAATCACTTCAACTTTCAATGCTGCTAGTAACACTGGCTCGATTAGGGCGGGCACGGATTTGATTAACTATAAGAATATCGATGCATTACATATCTCAGGTACAGTCTACAATGACTTGATTGTGGGAAGTAATGGCAACGATACAATTTCGCTCTACGGTAGTAGTAGTGGCAATGATACTATCGATGCAGGAAAAGGTGATGATTTATTGGAAGCCTATTATTACAGTAATTCTAGCGGGGGTGAGGGAATCACTTCGACATTCAATGCTGTTACTAACACTGGCTCCATTACATCAGGTACGAATCAGGTTAGCTACAAGAATATTGAACGATTAAATATCTCAGGTACAGCCTACAATGACTTGATTGTAGGGGGCAATGGCAATGATACACTCACCGGAGGCGATCGCGGCAAAGATACCATAGATGGAGGGAAAGGTGACGATTTGTTGTCCTTCTATAACTATTCTATCGGCCAGGGAATCACAACGACATTCAATGCTGCTACTAACACTGGTTCGATTACAGCAGGCCCGAATCAGGTGAGCTACAAGAATATCGAACAATTAAATATTTCAGGTACAGACTACAATGATTTGATTGTGGGGAGCAATGGCAACGATACCCTCGCTGGGGGACGTGGAAATAACACGATTCTCGGCGGTGCAGGTAAGGATTACTTGAGTGCTGACTATTCAAATGGTAATAATTTGCTCTCTGGTGGTGATGATAATGATTCTCTTAACGTCTCTGGCTCCTACGACGACTACCGAGGCAATTTTGATCTTGATGCTATCTCTGGCAAGAACACCCTCAATGGTGGCGCTGGTGACGATAACTTAGTTACTAACTATTCATCAGGCAATAACCTACTGAATGGGGGCGATGGCAATGATACTTTGACATCTGCTGGTTCAGCTTCCTTATATTCTTTATATGGAGCTTATACTGTCTCTGGCAATAACACGCTCAATGGTGGTGCTAATGACGATCGCTTGATTGTTGACTATTCATCAGGCGATAATCTACTGGATGGAGGCGATGGTAATGATACTCTCACAGCCTCTGGCGCTTCTGGTAAAAACACCTTCAAAGGTGGCAAAGGTAATGATAACCTTTATGGAGGAGCGGGTACTGACACCTTTGTTTTCAATAGTTTCAGTGAAGGTATTGATAGTATTTATAACTTCAACGCGACTAATGAAAAGATTCGCGTATCGGCTGCTGGTTTTGGTGGCGCGTTATCATCAGGTTTACTCTCAGCTAGCTCTTTTACCCTTGGAGCATCTGCAACAACCAGCAATCAGCGATTTATCTATAACAATACTACAGGCGCACTATATTTTGACCAAGATGGTAGTGCGGGTGGATTTGCTCAGGTACAATTTGCACAACTATCTGGTGGAGTGTCACTAAGTCAAAATAACGTTCTAGTTGTTTAATCCTCAACCCCATAGTAAAATAGAAATCTTCAGAATGCGAGGTGTTATATTCAGCACCTCGCATTCGATTTATCAATGGAATTATTAAACCACGCGGTAGAATAATTGTTCCAATCGGTGCAAATGGCGAGGCGATGTGTTGCTAACGCGCTCTGTCTTATCCAAGAGCAAGCAGTTACCCATCTCTTTTAAGAGCGATCGCTTGTAAATTATTGAGAGATCGACAAAAAGCCTTAAATTGAGTATATATATTCAGTTTAAATATAAGCTCTAGAAGTGTGGTGTCCAGAAAAAAAGCCAGTCAGATGACTCAAGTCTTGAAGAGTCAGCAGAGAGCTAAGGAAGCTTTTAGCGTAGTACCAAGACTCACCAACCGTCGCTACGCACTCATCGCATTAATCCTCTGCTTGATAATTGTTGCTTGCACTAACACATATCAATCCTCCCCTTCCCCACTTAATAAGTTATCCAGTGAAACTACCGATTTAAGGATTTGGTGGGATAAAGGTTTTACTCAGGAAGAGGATGAAGCTCTCAAGCAACTAGTTAGCGAGTGGGAAAAACAAACTGGCAACAAAATCAAGCTTTCTTTATATTCCACAGATGAGCTAACACGGAAGATTCAAAGAGAAATTCAGGCTGGCAACTTGCCTGATATTGTTACCAGTTATACTGCCGATCGAGAACTTATTCCCCGTTTAAGTTGGGAAGGCAAACTAGCAGATGTATCAGATATAATTGAGCCACTTAAAAGTTTTTACCCTGAAAAAATTCTAAAAACTGTTCACTTTTATAACAATGTTACTCAAAAGCAAAGCTACTATGCTTTGCCAATGAGCCAAGCAACTATTCACATTTTCTACTGGCGAGATTTCCTAAAGCAAATAGGTCGTAAAGAAAGTTATGTACCAAAGGATTGGGATGCTTTTTGGGAGTTTTGGAAAAAAATACAGGATGACTTGCGGACAAAAGAAATACCAAATAAAAAACAGAATATTTATGGGTTAGGGTTTACCTTCGGTATTAGTTCTGCTGATACATACTACTTGTTTGAGCAGATTTTAGAAGCATACGATGTGCAAATTTTAGATGCTATGGATAAACTCCTTCTTGACGATCCGAAAGTGCGTCAAGGTATTATTAACAGCTTAAAATGGTACACAAACTTTTATCAGCAAGGCTACGTACCACCAGATGCTGTAAATTGGTTGAATCCAGACAATAATCGTAGCTTACTTAATCAAAGCGTAGTTATGACTCCTAACAACTCGCTTTCAATTCCTGCTGCTGTGAGGCAAAACCTTGATACATATTATCAAAAGCTTGGTATCTTAGACTTTCCAAATAAACCTAATGGCTTGCCAATGCGCTACTTAATTACGGTTAAGCAAGTGTTTTTATTTGCCGATTCTAAGAAACAGAAGCTAGCTAAGGAGTTTCTTGCATACTTAATACAACCAAAGGTGATGGGGAATTATCTTAAGGCTTCTGGAGGTCGTCATTTACCAGTCTTAACATCGGCGTGGGAAGATCCTTTTTGGAAAGATTCAAAAGATCCCTATCTTTCGACTGCCGTTAAGATATTTCTCAATAGAGAAACTCGCCCATTTGATTTTGTCCAAAACCCAGCTTATAGCTTGGTTTTGAAAGATAATGTCTGGGGTAAGGCGATCAATCAAATTGTTCTAGATAAAATTGCTCCAGAGCAAGCAGGTGATGAAGCAATCACTCGGATTAAGCAAATTTTTGACCAATGGCAGTAAGCTTTTACAAAGATGGCATTTAAAACAAAAGCTAGTCAAATTGTTAAAGGCTCTCAGAATTGGGCACAATATCACCATTATCGCAGATATGTGTTCATCGTATTGACACTCAGTTTGATAATTATTGCTTGTACTAACACCCCCAAATTAAAACAATCTTCAATCACCCATTCCCCTACTTACAACAGAGTTTTAAAGATTTGGTGGGATAAAGGATTTACTGTCGATGAGGATGAAGCAATCAAGCAGTTGGTAAGCAACTGGGAAAAACAAACTGGTAATCAAGTCAAGCTTTCCTTTTATATCGGCGATGAGTTACCGCAGAAAGCGCGTAGGGCCATTCACGCGGGTAATCCACCCGATATCATGATGAGTTACGGCGCTGAGAGAGCGTTGAATCCGCATTTGGCTTGGGAAGGGAAACTAGCGGATGTAACGGATGTAATTGAGCCAGTCAAAAATCTTTATCCTGAATATGCTCTGCAAGCTGTTAATTATTATAATAATGCTGCAAAAAAGCGAAGTTACTATGCAGTTCCAATTAATCAGGCAACGGTTCATATTTTCTACTGGCGAGACTTGCTAGAGCAAATAGGTCGCAGCGAAAGTGATATCCCCAAAGATTGGGATGGTTTTTGGCAGTTTTGGAAACAATTACAAAACGATGTGCGGTCAAAACAGCAAAAACAGAATATTTATGGGCTAGGTTTTCCTTTTTCTACTGGAGCTTCAGATACCTATATCTTTTTTGAGCATATTTTAGAAGCATACGATGTGCAAATTCTCGACTCAGAAGGTAAACTCCTGATCGACGATCCAAAGGTCAGACAAAAAATTGTCCAAGCATTAGATTGGTATACCAAATTTTACCAACAAGGTTATGTGCCACCAGATGCACTCAATTGGTTAAATCCAGATAATAATCGCAGCTTGCTCAACCGTGTGGTGATGATGACTCCTAACAACACCCTCTCAATTCCTTGCTCTGTGCGCCAAGATCCCGACACCTATCGCCATAAGCTTGGTATTTTAAAATTTCCCAACAAACCCAACGGCAAGCCAATGCGTTATCTACTTACACTGCGGCAAGCAGTTTTGTTCGCCGATTCCCAACAACAGAAAAAAGCTTTGGATTTTCTTGCATATCTCACCCAATCACAGGTGATAGGTAAGTATCTGAAAGCTACTGGAGGCTGTAATTTACCTGTCATCAAGACACTTTGGCAAGACCCATTTTGGAAAAACCCAGCTGACCCACACGTTTCAACTGCGGTTAAGACGGTGACGCAAGATTCAACGCGGTTGTTTTATTATGTCCAAAATCCAGCATACAGCGTAGTGTTAGAGGAGAATATCTGGGGAAAAGCTCTTAATCGAATAATTGTAGATAAAATTTCTTCAGAGCAAGCAACTGATGAAGCAATTAAGCAGATCAAACAAATTTTTGCTCAATGGTAATCAATAATTATTTATATTAACTAAAGGAATAACCTAGCTGCATGAATAATAAAAAAGATAAATATCTTTAGAATAAGAAACAAGTTGTAAATATATGAACTTCTGGAATCAGCACCTAACTATTAAAGTTGCCAGTTCCTTCTTATTCCTATCCTTGGTAACTGTAGGTGTAGTAGGAGGATTTGCTTTTCTCAATGCGAGGGAAGCTTTGAAGCAAGCTGCTTTTGAACGACTCAGTGCTGCTGCCACTCTGAAAGAGGAAGAAATTACCCGTTGGTTTGAAGACCAAGAACGAGACTTTCTCTTAGTAACTCAGTTTCCAGACGTACAAAATAATTTTCAAATCCTTTTAAATTCCAAAGTTGCCGACGCAAATTATCGTAAAGCTTATAAAATTCTCTCAGATTATCTCACAAATATGGCTAAAATCAAGCCAAGTCTGGGAGAAATTTCCATTCTTGACCGGAGCAATCGGATTATTTTATCTACTAATAAACAGCGTGAAGGTCAATATGAAATTTCAGCTAACATCACCTATATTGAACAGATTCAGCCAGGAGACTCTTTTGCCCCCATCTTTTATGCCTCACCGATTACTGGTAAGCCATCAGTTACTTTTGCAACCCCTCTACGTGATGCAACCAAGGTACGTCAAGGTGTTCTTTTAGCCGATCTAAATTTAGGCAGAATAGATCAAATTGTACGGGAACGTACAGGCTTAGGTAAGAGTGGAGAAACTTATTTGATTGGTTCTTTAGTAACTAAAAACGCTTTTATTTCTAAAGATAAAAATAAAACACCGGACTTTTCTCAAGGAGTTAGCAGCCAAGGTATTGATGCAGCAATGGGTGGAATTAGTGGTCAAGGACTTTATCCAAACTATGCTGGAGTGTTAGTAATTGGGGTATATCACTGGCTCAACGACCAAGACCTAGCCTTAATGGTGGAGATGAGCCAGGAAGAAGCCTTTGCACCTGCTCGGCGATTAGCAGGGACGATGATGTTAGTGGGATTCTTATCAATGGGATTTCTATTGATTGGAGTGTCTTGGCTAACGCGACAGTTAAAAATCTCTGGCGAACAGTTAGAGAATTACAGCCATAGATTAGAAGTAAAAGCCAAAGAAGCCGAAACTGCCAACCGTGCCAAAAGCGAATTTCTCGCAAATATGAGTCACGAACTTCGTACTCCTCTTAACAGCATCCTTGGCTTTACTCAGCTAATGACGCGCGATTCTTCTATCAATGCTTCTCAGTTGGAACATTTAGAAATTATCAGTCGCAGTGGAGAACATTTGCTAACCTTGATTAATGATGTGTTGTCAATGTCCAAAATTGAGGCGGGTTTAACGACACTGAACAACAATAGCTTTGACTTGTACACTCTACTTGATTCACTTGAAGAGATGTTTCAAATTAAAGCGGAATCCAAAGGTTTACAGTTGATGTTTGAACGTAGACCGGAAGTTCCTAGATATGTGCATACAGATGAAAGTAAATTGCGTCAAATCTTAATTAACCTCCTTGGTAATGCTATCAAATTTACTCAAGAAGGTGGCGTGAGTTTGCGAGTTAGGATGAAGGAAGAAAGTAAACTACAGCAACAAGAAAGGACACAAGTAATAAAAAACTCCCGCCCTTCATTCTTCTGGCTTCATTTTGAAGTTGAAGATACCGGGACAGGGATTGCACCTGCCGAAATTGAAAAGTTGTTTAAACCCTTTGTTCAAACGGAAGCAGGCCAGAAATCTCAGCAAGGAACAGGTTTAGGTTTAACCATCAGCCAACAATTTGTACATCTAATGGGGGGAAGTATTACTGTTAGCAGTACTTTGGGTCAAGGAACAATTTTTTCTTTTGATCTCCAAATTAGTTTAGCAGAAGTAGCTGAAGCTCCAATTCGACAGCTAAAACGACGAGTAATTGGTTTAGAGCCTAATCAACCAAAAGACCGAATCTTAGTAGTTGAAGATAAATGGGAAAATCGCGAACTCCTAGTCAAGATGCTAGTATCCCTTGGCTTCGAGGTACGTCATGCTGAAAATGGTCAAGAAGGGGTGACTCTTTGGGAAACTTGGGAACCACAACTGATTTGGATGGATATGCGGATGCCTGTAATGGATGGGTATGAAGCTACTAAACAAATTAGAGCTACTTTAAAAGGTCAAGCTACTGTCATTATTGCCCTAACTGCTAGTGCTTTTGATGAGGAGCGCTTTGTGGTTTTATCGGCTGGCTGCAACGATTTTGTACGTAAGCCGTTCCGAGAGGAAGTAATTTTGAATATGATGTCTAAATATTTAGGGGTGCGCTATGTATATGAAGAGAAACCCCTTCAAAAAGACGAATTTGCCGAAAATTCCGACCTTAAAATTTTATCATTAGAAGAGATGCTGGCTCAGATGCCCACTGAGTGGGTAGCACAGCTCCACCAAGCGGCACTGTGTACTGATGAAAAGCTGATTTTTAGCTTGCTTGAGCAAATTCCTGAAGAATCTGCTCTTTTGACAAACACTTTGTCTGATTGGGTTAATAACTTTCGCATTGATAAAGTTATTGATTTAACACAATCGTAAAAAATGATTTTTGAATCAGAATTCAGAAGTCAGAATTCAGAAGTCAGAATTTAGGAGCCAGAACAAGAAAGTGGGGGATTGATATGATGTCCGCTTGATTACTTATTAAACGCATCTGGCGTGTGGGGTGCAATGACTGTGGAAATCATAACTAATTAGCCAGACTTGATATGAGATCCGCCACTAATTAAACATCACTAAATCTTCGTGTCGTGAATGCACCGAAAGATTTAGTGAGGATCTTAAACCCATTCATTAGTCGGACTCTAACTCAATTCGGAATTCTGATTTCTGACTCCTGAATTCTTTTTTAAAAAATTAGTTCTAATAAATATGGATAACCATCAAGTTCAGCTACCAAAAGCAAATATTCTTGTTGTTGATGATACACCCGATAATCTGAGACTTTTATCCGCTATGCTAACTCAGGTTGGCTATGAAATTCGGAGAGTTATTAACGGACAAACGGCTTTGAAAACAGCACAAGCTGCACCGCCCGATTTAATTTTGCTTGACATCATGATGCCAGAAATGAATGGTTATGAAGTCTGTCAACATTTGAAAGCCTCAGAGAAAACCCGCGACATTCCGGTGATTTTTATTAGCGCCTTGGATGAAGTTTTTGACAAAGTTAAAGCTTTTGCTGTCGGGGGAGTGGATTATATTACCAAACCTTTTAGTGAAGAAGAGGTTTTTGCCCGTGTAGAAAATAACTTGACTATCCGAAGGTTGCAAAAACAACTGACCCAGCAAAATATACTTTTGCAGCAGGAAATTAGCGATCGCCAAAAAGCAGAATCAGCCCTGCGCCTCAGTCAGTTTTATCTAGATAAATTTAAGGATTCTATCTTTTTTGTCAATTCTGATGCCCAGCTTGTTTACGTGAATGAAGCCGCCTGTCGTCATCTTGGCTACTCCCGCGCACAATTGCTGACCATGACTGTTTACGATATAAATCCAAATTTTTCGACCGTTGCTTGGCGATCGCACTGGGAAGAAGTTAGACAGAAAGCCTCTCTCACTTTTGAGTCTACTCAACGAACTCAAGATGGTCAGGATATAGTCGTGGAAATAACTGTCAATTATCTGGAGTTAAACGGACAGGAATACCATTGTGCTAGTGTCCGCGATATCACCTCCTGCTAACACCATTTCAGCAAGCCGCTAAAGTGTTTTGTATCAAAAATTCTGTAAATTAATAAGTAGTCTGAGATTGCTGGAAGATACCTTTAGTCAAGACTTCTAATCCAAAACTGCTAACACAGGTGGAAAAAGATATTTTTTCTGACGTTATCAACATTTTTTACATAAATTAATAAAACTTTGACAGCAAAATTCCTGACAAATTATGACTTTTTCATGCTGTTAAAAAGTAAGTGATTCACTTAAATTAAAGGTATGGTCAAAGTAAACTTCAATCCAAAACCTTAAGAACGTCTAATAAGTAGAAGTAGAAGGGAAAACCCCAACAGCAACAGGTTCTTCTGATTTGCATTTTACATTTAATTATGTCCTCCTACTGAGTTGATTATGTGGATTGAATTGAGCCGGTGAGCAAAAGGGTATTGCCCATTGCAACTATAGCGTTATTACCTCTGATATCTGACAGATAGTGACAGCATCAAAAATCAAGCAAAGAGATGCTTTGTAGTGTATCAAGCCTGCAAAATATGCCGAAAAAATAAACTTGAGGAAAGAAAATAAGATGCGAAAAAATAGTATAAACCAAGATTTTATCCCGCCTGAAGAAGCAATTCATTGCTGTATTCAGGCATCTGAGCAAGGAAATACTGACCGGGTGAACAACAACTCTTTGACTGTAGAAGATGTTACTACTGATTTAGACATTCAGAATCATTCACTACCAGTAAAACAGGAAGTCAGGCATCTGTTGTTTAGCACCTCAGTTAAGGACAATCTAAATGAACAGCTAGCATCCTTAGTTGCCCAAGCCCGTAGACATCCACCTGGAAGCCCTCAACGTCAGAAACTGCTCACGCAAATTATTCGTTTGACACAAGGTAAACTCTGGAAGGAAAATACTCCCTACTATCAAGACGCACTGCAACAAACTTGGTTGTATTTCTGCCGCAATGTTTGTGATGGTATGACAGGTCAAGCCTATGACTCCACTCAAGGTAGTGTGATTACTTGGCTAGATGCTTACTTAAAACGCAGACTACAAGACTTTTATGTCAACCAAAACCGGGAAAAAGCCACAACAGTCTCCTTTGGGGTTCGTCAGTCTAAGTCGGGTGAGATTGGTGAAACTATTGACCCGATAGATAATATACCAGCTACCCGTTTAAGTGCGATCGCTAATTCGGGATGTTCTTGGAGATTTGCAAGATG